>JAIOII010001710.1 GCA_019912685.1 Kofleriaceae bacterium | reverse complement strand
CGCCGCCGGTGCCCGCCGGCACGCCCGGCGTCCAGGTGCTCGGCGTCGAGTACGAGGGCCACGAGGCCAAGCTCCTGCCCGCGATCAAGGGCGACGGCTCGCAGATCGCCGCGCTCTGGATCGGCGACGACGGCGGCCGCGGCTACCTCGATCTGAAGCTCCAGGTCGTCGACGTGAAGAGCGGGAAGGTCGCCGACGACCGGCGGCTCGTCGACCCCGAGGAGACGAGCGCCGCGCAGCGCGAGGACGGCTCCTACGATCCCGCGGTGCTCGACGCCGTGAGGAAGCGCGTCGCCGACGCCAACGCGCTCCTCGCCGCCGGCGAGTGGCGCGCGCTGCAGAGCCATCCGTCCGACCCCTCGGGCGTCGACGCGCCGATCGTCGCCGCGGGGATCAACTGGACGCTCGAGTCTGGGCTGCACCTCGTCGGCAAGCGCGCCGGCAAGGTCGTGTTCGATCGCACGTACACGCAGCTCACCGGCAAGAAGGCGCCCAAGGGCTTCGACGAGGAGGAGATGTGCCCCGACGGGTTGATGCTCTCCGCGATCCACGTCGACGAGTCGTCGGGCCAGGCCCTCGTCTCCTTCGGCCACCTGAGCGGGCACAACTGCGGCGCGCCCGGCGACGACCTCGCCGTGATCACGCTGCCGAGGTAGTGGCTCAGTTGCTGCGGCGCGGCTCGTACGGCGCGATCGAGACCGTGCCGCCGATCGCCGGCGCCCACACCTGCGAGACCAGCCGGATCGTGTTGGCGTCGAGCTCCGCCTGCGTGCGGAAGCCGAGCACCTGCACCGAGAACCCGGCGCTGATCGGCGGCACGTCGATGACCATGAACCGGCCGTCGACGTTCGAGAACGGCACCTGGTCGTTGCGCGCCGGGACGCTCGGCGTGCTCGCGGAGTAGTAGAACGAGCGCGCGCCGCCGACGAGGTCGGTCGTCGAGCGCGAGCGGCTCGCGATCACGACCGCGTTCGACACCGTGCGGCCCTGGCAGTCGTGGATGGTGCCCAGCGCCATCGCGTTGGCCGGGTTGCGCGCGAGGCCCACGTACGCCGCGAGCGCGTCGAGCGTCGCGACCGAGGCGACCGGCAGGTCGCGCGTCGCGGTCTGCGCCGGCGCGATGTACTGCTCGAGCAGGTACGTCCCGGGGTAGTTCTGCGCGGTGATCGCGAACGTGTAGCGACGCGACGTCGACGGCAGCATGGCGAGCGACATCGTGTAGCTGCCGCGCGACGCGCCCGCGCTCGAGGTCGACACCCCGTTGCCGACGACGGCCGACGTCGACGGCGCGTAGGCGACGATGTTGGCCGCCGCCACGCCCATCGTGTACGGATAGTCGGTGACGCGGCCGGAGAGCTGGATCGGCCCGGTCGACGGCAGATCCGACGTCGGCGTGTTCATGCACGACCAGTCGGCGAGGCCCTGATCGACCCACGCGCCGTTCACGAGCGCGTGGGCGCGCATCGGCGCGGTCGGCCGCGGGAAGGCCATGCCCGCGTCGATGTCGGTCGGCGCGTCGACGGGCGGCCAGCCCGCGTCGAGGTCGGGCGGCGCGTCGGGGAGCCAGCCGCCGCCGTCCGGCTCGTCCCCGCGTCCGTCGCCGAAGTAGAGGTGACATCCGGACAGGGCGGCGAGCGCGAGCACGAGCGAGCGTGTGGCCAGGCGGGCGTGGCGCATGCGGTGATTGTATCGCCGCGCGGCCGCGTCTGCCGCGGTGCTGCGGCGACCGCCGGTGACCGCGGTCACGTCAGCTGGCGGCGAGGGCGCGCTCGACGGCCTCGATGAACGTCGGTCCGTTCACCGGCTTGGCCAGCACCGGGACGGTGGTGCGCAGGTCGTCGCCGTAGCCGGTGACCACGACGATCGGCATCGTCGGCCAGGTCGCCTTCACCGCGCGGATCAGCTCCTCGCCGTTGCCCGACGGCATGTTGCGGTCGGTGACGACCAGCTTGATCCCGCGCGCTTCCCCGAGGAGCGCCTGCATCGCCTCCGAGCCGGAGGACGCCTCGACCACGTCGTAGCCGGCGCGCACCAGCCATCGCTTGTAGATGGTCCGGATGCGCTCCTCGTCGTCCACCAGCAGGACACGCGCTTTGGTCAAGGCCCCCCAGTATGCGCGATCTCCCCCCTTCGGGTCGATTACGGATGGGGTAGTCGTCGGGCTCGCCTACCAGAGATAGCCGGCGGTCAACGCACAGGCCAGGTAGCGGTCGCGGGCGCCGCCGATGTCGAGCGTGCTGCGGTCGCCGTCGTCGGCTCGGGCGCGCTCGCCGTCGCCGACGAAGTCGTAGCCGATGACGCCGTAGCGGGCGCCGGCGCGGAGCGGGTAGCGAGCGGCGAGCGTGTACTCGAGGGCCAGCTCGGCGTCGAAGCCGGTGAGATCGGCCTGTCCGTACTCCTCGTGCTGGACGATGGCACCGGCGTCGAGGAAGAGCCAGGCGCGGACGGTGGCGACGAGCGCGGTGTGGGCGGCGAGGGGCTGGTGGAGCGAGAGGCTGGGATCGAGGTAGCGATAGTGGGTGTCGGGCGTGCCGGCCATCGCGGGCGGCAGCGTCACCTGGCGGTCCATCGCGAAGACCAGCTCGTTGTAGCCGAGGCCGGCGGTGAGCGCGGTGCCGGCCGCCCCGAGGGGCTGGCGGTAGCGCAGGCCGACGCCCCAGCGGAGCTGCGACGCGCTGGCGCTGGCGCCGGAGACGGCGTCGGCGGCGGGCACGTCGTGGCTGACGGTCAGCGCCTTCTCGGCGACGAAGCCGAGGCCGAGGCCGGAGAGCGAGCCCGACAGGGGGTAGAGCTCGCCGGTGGCGTGGACGCCGGTGGTGCGGACGTCGAGCGCGCGCGGC
>JAIOII010001709.1 GCA_019912685.1 Kofleriaceae bacterium | reverse complement strand
AGGCGGCCGCGCGCGACGGCTCGTGGATCGTCATCTGCCAGGCGCGCGCCGACACCGACGGTGACGGCGAGATCGCCGTGCACGTCGGCCATCACGGCGACACGTACGGCGACGCCTTCCGCCCCTACGTCGTGCGCGGCGCGGGCGACGGCGAGCCCATCGATTCGCTGGTCGGCTACACCCGGGACGGCCGCTGGCTGGTCGCGCTGCGCGGCGGCAAGCTCTCGCTCCTCGACGCGCACACCGGCACGTGGACCGAGCTCGCGGGCGCCGACGTGCGCGACGACGGCGTGCCGCTCGGCCCGCATCGCGCCGCCAGCGTGGCGCGCGCCGGCGATCGCATGACGTACTTCCGCGACGACGAGACGATCGTCGTGCGCGAGCTGTCGACGGGCAGCGAGACCGTCGTGAAGGTGCCCGGCGCGCGCGTGTGGCGCGTCGAGGTCGAGCCGCTCGGGCACTGGGCGCTCGTCTACGCGATCCGTAGCGACAGCGACAAGGACGGCAAGCTGACGTGGCCGTCGATCCACACGTCGCTCTCCGATCGCGACTGCCGCGGGCCGATCGCGTCGTACTCGACCGGCGGCTGGCGCGGCGACAAGCCGGACGAGCTGTGGCTCGAGCTGGCGACCGCGACGATCGCGCCCGCGCGCGCGCCCGGCCTGCCCGCGGAGCCCGACGCGGATGAGCCCGAGCTCGGCACCTTCCTGGGCCGCCCGATCCTGGCCGTCGACCGCACCGGGCGGCGCCTCCTCGGACCCGAGGACGACCTCCACGGCATCCCGAACGGCCCGCTCCGCTGGTCGAATCCGTAGCGATCTCCCGGGCTTTCGACTCCGGAGTGATTCCGCTTCACTCCCGCCACTCCCACTTTACAATCGAGGGGATAGCGGGAGGTTCCCCATGTCGTCAGCCAGGGAGTTCCGCATTGCGCCTGCCACGACGCGGCGGCGAGGTCTGCCGCCGATCGGCCTGTCGGTCTTCGCTCCGGACTGCCTCGACGTCACGGTCATCGAGACCGGCGCGTCGGCGCTCCTGTTCGCGTCCGAGGCCGACGCGAGCGGGCGGAAGATCGGCGTGGTCGAGATCGACATCTTCCAGGCGAACATGATCATCGATCCCGACGGCGCGCTCGAGCGCGCCGCCGAGGCCGCCGTCGCGAAGGTGCTGAGCGCGCCGGCCTCGGGCGCCGTCCGCCAGCGGGCGCGCTTCGAGCTCGACGACGGGACGAGCGGCGTGCGCATCGAGGTGATGGTCACGCGCGACGCCGACGGGACGCCGTCGACCTTGCCCTACCTCACCGTGCTCGCGCTCGCGCCCGACGACGCGGCGGCGCGCGGCGGGCTCGTCACGATGATGCGCAGCGCGCGACCGGCGTGGGCCGCCGCCGACACGCTGCTCGAGACGTTGCGCGTGGTGACGCGCGACGGCGGCGCCAACGACAACGTGCGGGTGACCTTACCGTTCGTACGCTGATCGTTCGTGAGCGACCCTCGTCGCGACACGCGGGCTATGGTGCGCGCATGCGTTACGAATTTCTCTCTGATGCGTGGTTCGACAAGGTGGAGCAGATGGTCGCGGCCGCCGGCGATCTCCAGATCCCGGCGGCGATGAAGTCGGTCGCGGTGAACGTCACGATCACGGGCACCGGTCAGGACGCGAACGGCGAGCGCCAGCTTTTCATGAAGGACGGCCTCTTCGTCCGCGGGCACCAGGACGCGCCGACGACCCTGACCCTCGCCGTCGATCTGGCCCGGCGCATCTTCATCGAGGCCGACGCCGCGGCCGGCGTCCAGGCATTTCTCGAGGGCCACATCAAGGTCGACGGCGATCTCGCGCAGCTCGTGGCGATGCAAACCGTTGAACCCAGTGAGCCGCAGAAGCAGCTGACGCAACAGATCGCGGCCGTGACGGCGTAGCGCGGCCGGCCGTGGTAAGAACGCGGGATGTCGGATCCGGATGGACGGATCGGCACGGTGCTCGACGGCCGTTACCGAATCGTCGAGCCGCTATCGAAAGGTGGCATGGGCGTGGTCTACCGGGCGGAGCGCATCCCGGTTGGCCGTCCGGTCGCGATCAAGTTCCTGCATGCGCTGTTCGCGGATGATCCGGACTCGCGCGTCCGCTTCGAGCGCGAGACGCGCGCGCTGTCCCGGCTGACGCATCCGCACTGCGTCGGGATCATCGACTTCGGGTTCGAGGGCCAGCCGTACCTGGTGATGGATCTGGTCGCGGGCGCGACGCTCCGCGAGCTCATCGACGACGGGCCGCTGGCCGTCGAGGACGCGATCGCGCTGACGCGGCAGCTGCTCGCCGGGCTCGCGCACGCCCACGCCGAGGGCATCGTGCACCGCGACGTGAAGCCGGCCAACGTGATGGTGACCGAGGAGATCGGGACGGGGCGGCACGCGCGCATCCTCGACTTCGGGCTGGCGCGCCTGCGCGAGCACGGCGCCGGCGCGTCGTCGATCACGCAGCAGAGCATCGTCGTCGGCACGCCGAGCTACATGGCGCCGGAGCAGACGCTCGGCTCGTCGGTCGACGCGCGCACCGACGTGTACGCGGTCGGCGTGCTCCTGTTCGAGATGCTGACCGGGCAGCGGCCGTTCGTCGCCGACGACACCGGCTCGTTGCTCGAGATGCACCGGAAGATGCCGGCGCCGCACCTGTCCGACGTCGACCCGAAGCGGCGGTGGCCGAGCGGGCTCGACGACGTCCTCCAGCGCGCGCTCGCCAAGGACCCCGCCGATCGCTGGCCGGACGCCGTGGCGTTCTCGGCGGCGCTCGACGCGGTGGCCAAGGGCGATAGCCAGCTGGTGGCCCGGCCGCCGTCGCAGCCCGGCCGGAAGAGCGGCGGGCTCGTGCGCGTGCTCGCGATCCTCCTCCTGCTCGGCGGCGTCGCGACCGCGGCGTACGTGAAGCTCGGCGACGACGCCGAGCAG
>JAIOII010001708.1 GCA_019912685.1 Kofleriaceae bacterium | reverse complement strand
CCGAGCACCTCGCGCACCGCCACGGGGCCATGGGCGGCTGGCCGCTCGTCGACCCGATGAACCCGCGCGAGCTCGTCACGATCGCGCGCGCGATGGCGGTGCTCGTGCCCGGCGGGCTGGACGCCGGCGCGCAGCTCACCTACGCCGCGCCGGTGATGCTCGAGGGCGAGTCGCGCGTCGTCGGCGCGTTCGTCGCCGAGCGCCGGTTCGGCCGCTACGGCCTCCTGCTCCTCGTCGAGGCCCCGGTCGTCGGCGATCCGTTCGTCGCGCGCGGATCGCTCGAGCTGTCGTACCGCTTCGCGCCCTGAGCTCGCGCCGGCCCTCAGAACATCGCGCGCGCGAGCTCGTGATCGCCGACGGCGTCGGTGCCGGGGAACACGACGAGCCGCGACACCACGCTGGCGAGCTCGCGGATGTTGCCCGGCCAGTGGTGCGACAGGAGGCGCGCGGCGGCGCCGGCGCTGAAGCCGGCGCGCTGGAAGCCCGCGTTCACGGCGAGCCGCGACAGCATCTTCTCGGCGATCGTCGTGATGTCGCCGCGGCGCTCGCGCAGCGGCGGGACCACGAGCGTCGCGTGGGCGACGTGGGCGAGGAGATCGGGGCGCACGAAGCGGCCGACCTCCGCGCACGACGCCGCCAGGAGCTTCACGTCGAACGGGGCGACCGAGCCGTCGGCGCGCGGGAGCCGCTGCGCCTGGATCGCGCTCATCAGCCGGTCCTGCCACTGCGGCGACAGCGCGGCGAGCTCGTCGAAGAACAGGGTCCCGCCGTGCGCGGTCGCGAGCCACGCGTCGTGGACGTCGCCGCCGTGCACGACCACGAACGGGCCCGACGCCCGGTCGCTGCGACGGTGGATGAAGGCGGCGACGCGCTGCTTGCCGACGCCGTGCTCGCCGACGAGCAAGGCGGACGGGAGGCGCGCCGCCCACGCCGACCACTCGCGCAGGTACGCGGCGTGCGCGCTGTCGCCGTCGAGCTCGCCGTCGTCGGCGAGGGTGGCGAGCGCGGCCTCGCGCCGCTCGCGCCGCTCTGCGCTGGCGATCGCGGGCACGAACATCTGCGACACGGCGACCAGGAGCTCGAGCATCTTCCGCTCCCACGCGCGGCCCGCCGGCCGATCGACGACGATGATGCCCGCCGCGCCGAACGGGCACGCGAGCGTCTCGCGCTCGACGCCGCGCAGGTTGACGGCGTTGCCGCCGGCGATGATCTGCTGCAGCTGCGCCTGGTCGAGCGGCAGCATGCCCTGGTTGCCGCCGTGCCCCGCGATGAGCCGCAGCCCGCGATCGGCGACGATGATCTGCACGCGCTCGGCGCCGAAGAGGCCGACGAGCTGCTCGCAGGCGCGGGCGACGCCCGGGCCCTCCAGCAACGCGACGCCGACGAGGGCGGCGGTCGTGAGCGCGCCCGAGGCGTCGCTGCCCTTGGCCGACAGATCGGCGACGTCGGAGATCGAGCTGGAGTCGGGGACGAGGAACGCCTCGTCCTCGGCCAGCACCTGGAGGACCGAGTTGCCGATCTCGATGCGATCGCCGATCGCCAGGACGCGCATCTCGATCGGCTGGCCGTTCACCTTGGTGCGGTTCGTGGAGCCGAGATCGACGACGAGCGGCCGCCCCTCGCGGATGCCGATGCGGAACTGCTGCCGGCTGACCGCCGCGTCCTCGAGGCGCATGACGCACTGCTCGCCGCGCCCGACCACGCCGCCCTCGGGCGGGATCGAGAACTCCTTGCCCAGATCGGGCCCGGACACGACGACGAGGCGGGTGCGCACTACTCGAAGACCTTCACGGTCCTCTCGACGTCGGGCGGCAGCGGCTTGCGGTTCACGAGGAGGAGCGTCGCGACCGCGGGCGTGATGCCGATGGCGAACGCGGCGAACCCGATCGCGCGCGCCTCGACGGGCGCGGCGAGCAGGTCCTTCAGGTCGGGCGCCATCTGGATCGTGGTGTAGAGGAAGGCGAGCGCGCCCCACGCGCTCGCGACGATGCGGCGGCGCGGCGACACGGCGAGCACCTCGAGCGCGGCCCAGAGCTGGCCGAGGCCGAGCGGCAGCGCCCACCACTCCTGCTGCTGGTTGAACGGCGTGCCGGCCATCTGCAGCATCATGCCGGCGGTGCGGCGGCCGAGGGAGTCCTCCCAGAGCGCCGACGCGACGTACGAGCCGAGCGTGGCGGCGGCGCCGGCGAGGAGCAGCCAGCCGAGCGCGGTGATGCCCGCGTCGGGGCTGCGCCGGCGGACGTCGCCCTTGGCGAGGTCGGCGAGGTGACGCCACTGGACGAAGCGGCGCACGATCGCCGGCCACGCCATGAGCGCGAGCATCACGCCGACGCCCATCGCCAGCGCGAACACGTCGACCTTCGACTCGAGGAACATCCAGATCGTGAGCACGCCGCCGACGGCGGCGCCGATCGCCATGCCGACGTTGCCGTAGCGGAGGAAGTCGGCGACCGCGTTCACCGCCGTGCCGCGCACCGCCCGCGCGCCGACCGACACGTGGATGATCGAGCGCACGACCAGCGCCACGCCGCAGGTGAGCAGGACGTTGGCCATGCTCGAGCTCTCGTCGCGCATCGAGAAGCCGAGCACGACGACGACGATCGAGATCATGAGCCCGGCGAAGCCGAGGATCGCCATCAGCACGGCGAGGCCCTCGAAGCCGTTGTCCTCGGCGACGGGCGCGCGCGGCCCGAGCTCGCGGAAGCGGCGGGCGCGCGTGACAGCGAGGACCGCGAGCGGCCAGGCCATGAGCAAGACGGCGGCGCCGAGCAGCGCCACCAGCGGCGCCTGCGCCTTGATCTTGAGATAGAGGAGCCACATGCCGGTGTGGGCGGCGGCGGCGACGGCGTAGGTCGTGATGCCCGAGAGCGCGGGCGGATCGCTCGGCGCGTCGCGCCACAGCCGGTGGCCGGCCATGCGGTGCACGAGCGAGCGCACGACGCTGGCGATGAGGATGAGGAACAGCCACAAGGTCTGGCTGTCGCTGTCGCCGCCGTAGCGCGACATCGCCTCCGCGCGATCGGCCGCGACCTTGATCTGCCCGAGCAGGAGCGCGCCCATGAGCGGCGCCATCACCGAGCCCGTCAACGACATGACGAGCCCGAGCGAGGACAGCCCCTGATCGGCCGGCGGTCGCTCGGTCTGGCTACCCACGCCGCTAGTGTACGATCACGTCGCCGCGAAATGGCGGCGCAAGCGATCGGCAAGCATCGGCAGGCGGTCCTGACCCCACGTCACGTAGTCGCCGACCCGCCACGACGGCACGCCCCAGAGGCCGGCGCCGTCGAGATCGGCGGCGTTGTCCTGCGCCCACACGCGCCAGCCGTCGTCGCCGAGCGCGGCGCGCGCGTCGTCCCAGGCGAGCCCGGCGCGCTCGACGATCTCGCGCAGGTCGACGTAGCTCGTGAGGTCCTTGGCCTCCGCCCACGAGCCGCGCGCCGCCGACTCGAGGAAGTCGAGGCCCTTGCCGCGCTCGATCGCGAGCTTCGCGATCGCGAGGGCGTGCTCGACGCCCTTGCCCAGCGGATCGCACACGTTGCCGAACGGGACGCCCATGCGCTCGGCCTCGCGGTGGGCGTCGCGCGCGATGTAGAAGCGCTTGTCGCGCGGCAGCGCGTGGCCGCGCGCGACCATCGGCAGGATCGGCCGCACGCGCAGCTCGACGTCGTGCGCCTGCGCGAGCTCGCGGGTCCGCGCGATCGACAGGTACGAGTACGGCGAGCGGAACGAGAACCAGAACTCGAGGACCGGGCGGCCGGTGACGCCGGCGAGCTTCTCCGGCGGGCGCGCGCTCTCGGGGCGCGGGGAGAGGACGGGCGCCGCGGCGACGCCGGTGTCCTCGCGCAGGCGCGCCTCGAGGTAGCCCAGGCGGTCGACGCCCCAGTACCAGTCGCCGCCGTAGTGGAACATCGCGCCCTGGTAGTGGCCGGCCTTGCGCAGCTCGGAGTACGCGCTGGCGAGGTGCGGCGGCAGCGAGCCCGACGCCTCGTTGCCGTACTTGCCCATGAGCGAGGTGAGCGTCTTGTCGTCACGCGACCACAGCGCGGTGGCGACCTCGAGCGCGACCGCGAGCTGCTCGGCGTCGGGGCGCGGGCGGATGAGCACCTGGCCGCCGCGGCGCAGGGCGCCGGGGTCGAGCTCCTTCTTGCCGGGGAAGTCGACGTCGTAGAACTGCGCGAGCTCGGCGGCGTCGCGCAGCGCGTGCTTGAGGCGCAAGGCGGGCGCCGGGTCGACGTCGGAGGCCGGCGGCGAGACGAAGTGGAAGCGCAGGTCGACCGGGTACGCGACCGCGAGGCGCTGCGCGGCCTGCGCGGCGAGGTAGCTCCACGGATCGGCGAGGTCGAAGTAGAAGTCGATCGCGCGGCCCTTGCCGGTGACCTTGCGGCGCAGCTCGGCGGCGGCGTGACGGAGGCCGTCGGTGCCGAGGAACGCGTCGATCGCAACACCCTTGAGACGAGATACCAGGGTCATTGTTGTTCCTTCGCGCCGGCTCGGCCTGCGGCCTCGGCCGCTTCGTCGTGGGTGCTGCCCCGGGGCACGCTTCGCGTGCGGCCCCACTCCTCGCGGCTGGCGCTCATGGTTACGCGGGCGTTCTTATCACTACCGCGACTCGATCTCCTCGATCTCGAGCGCGGGGTCGGCGGCGATGTCCGCTTCGGTGAACAGGACCGGGCGGAGCGCGCCGTCGGCGAAGCGCTCGAGCTGGTCGCGGTAGTGCGGTGAGGCGGGGTCGCTGGAGTTGCCGTAGGTCAGGAGCGCGCGCGCGCGCGGGCCGGCGGGCGTGTGCTCGGTGGCCATGATGAAGCTCGACCCGTAGTTGACGACGTAGCCGCCGCTCGTGAGGCCGGTGGCCGACGCCGGGCCGCGCGGGGTCGTGGGCAGGAGCGACGCGTTGAAGTGGCGGTAGCCGACGACGTTGGCGACGCCGTCGAGGTCGTCGCCGCCGGGGACGCCGAGGGCGGCGTCACGG
>JAIOII010001707.1 GCA_019912685.1 Kofleriaceae bacterium | reverse complement strand
GGCACGCGGCGATGACCCACGCGCCCTTGCCGCCCGTCGACGTGCGCACGACGACGGGCGGCAAGGGCGCGTGGGTCATCGCCGCGTGCCGCGCCGACGAGCGTCTCGTCGGCGGCGGCTGCACCAGCCCCAAGCGCGAGTGGTCCGCGATCCCGAGTTACCTGTCGGGCGAGTCCGCGACCGATACGCTCGGCGCGCGCTGGAACTGCGGCTCGCGCGAGTCGACCCACAACACGGACATCGAGGCCTTCGCCCTCTGCCAGCGCCCCTGATCGGCCGGCCCGGGATCAGCGCTTGAAGCGGATCAGGAGGTCGAGGATCTTGCGGTGCTTCTTGGTGTAGGGCGGGTAGAACATGTCGAGGATCGGCAGCCGCGGGCTCGTGAACACGGGGCGGAGCTTCGAGAACTCGAGGAAGCCCTCGTGGCCGTGGTACTGGCCCATGCCGGAGGCGCCGATGCCGCCGAACGGCAGGTCGTGCTGCGCGACGTGCAGCATGCAGTTGTTGACGGTGACGCCACCCGAGATCGTCGAGTAGACGAGCTTGTGCTCCGCCGACCGGTCGTTGGTGAAGACGTAGAAGCCGAGCGGGCGATCGCGGCCGTTCACGTACGCGATGACCTCGTCCAGCGACTGGTAGGTCTTCACCGGCAGGAGCGGGCCGAAGATCTCGTCCTTCATCACGGTCATGTCGTCGGTGACGCCGACGATGATGTGCGGCGGGAACTTGCGCAGCGTGTCGTCGAAGCGCCCGTCGGGGACGAGCGGGATGACCTCGGCGCCCTTCGCCCGCGCGTCCTCGAGCGTCGCGCGCAGCCGCCGGTACGACTTGTCGTCGATCACCGACGTGTACTGGGACGAGCCGGTGTCGGGGTAGCGCTTGGGCACGATGCGCTTCGCGGCCGCGACGAACGCGTCGCGCCGCCCCTCCGACACCATGACGTAGTCGGGCGCGAGGCAGGTCTGCCCCGCGTTCAGGAGCTTGGCGTAGAGGATGCGCGACGCGGCCTCGTCGACGTCGAAGTCGTCGCACACGATCGTCGGTGACTTGCCGCCGAGCTCGAGCGTCACCGGCGTCAGGTGCTCGGCCGCCGCGCGCATCACGTTCTTGCCGGCGTCCGCCGACCCCGTGAAGATGAGGTGGTCGTACGGCAACGACGAGAAGTCCTGCGCGCGCACGCCGGGCAGGATCGCGAGCGTGTCCTCGGAGAAGACGGCGCGCAGCTTCTCGGCGAGCAGCCGGCACAGGTGCTGCGAGTTCGACGCCATCTTGATCATCGCGCGGTTGCCGGCCGCCAGCACGCTGGTCAGCGGGCTGATGGTGAGGAACAGCGGGTAGTTCCACGGCGAGATGATGCCGACCACGCCCTTGGGCATCGGGATCACGCGGTTCGAGCCGGTCGCGAACAGGACCGACGTGTGGCGCTTCTGCGGCGCCATCCAGCCCTCGAGCCGCTTGCACGCGTCGCGCAGGCCGTCGATCGACGTGAACAGCTCGGCCATCATCGACTCCTCGAACGCGCGATGGCCGAAGTCCGCGCTGATCGCGTCCGCGATCGCCTGCTTGTTGTCGACGAGCACGCGCTCGACGCGGCGCAGGTTGTTCACCCGCTCGGCGTAGCTGGGAAAGGGATGGCGCCCGTACGCCTCGCGCTGGAGCGCGAACACGCGCTGGGCCTCGTTCTCGACGCTGGCGATCGTCCGCTGCTGGGCCGTCTGTGCCATGAGATCCTCCGCGCGAAAGCGTGGACCTCGCCCGCGGCGCATGCAAGCCGCCGCAGGCCCAAGGGAGCTTCAGGCGCTCGCGCGCGCCGCCAGCGTCGCGCGGATCGCATGCGACAGCGCCACGGCGGTGAACGGCTTCTCGAGGAGGCGGTCGCGGGAGTCGAGCCCTGCGCTCGTCACGGCGGCGTGCTCGGAGTACCCCGACATGAAGAGCACCCTGGTCGTCGACCGCGAGGCGAGGAGCTGCGACGCCAGCGCGCGCCCGTCCATCCCGGGCATGACGAGGTCGGTCAGGAGCAGATCGATCGGCTCCGGGAACGCGGCGGCGACCTCGAGCGCGTTCGCCGGGTCACACGCCTCGAGCAGGCGGTACCCGAACGCACGGAGCTGGCGGCCGACGGCGGCGCGCACGAACGGGTCGTCCTCGACCACGAGGATGGTCTCGGTGCCGCGCACCGGCGCCTCGCGCACGGGCTCGGGCACGCTCGCCGCCACCGCGTCGACGCGCGGGAAGTACACGCGGAACGTCGTGCCGCGCCCGACCTCCGACTCGACGGCGATGCCGCCCTCGGCCTGCTTCACGATGCCGAAGACGGTCGCGAGCCCGAGGCCGGTCCCCTTCCCCACCGGCTTCGTCGTGAAGAACGGCTCGAAGATGCGCGACTGCGTCTCGGCCGTCATGCCGCAGCCGGTGTCGGTGACCGACAGCACGACGTGGCGCCCGGGCCGCGCGCCGATCTCGGCGGCGCGGCTCTCGTCGAGGTCGGCGTTGGCGGTCTCGATGACCAGACGCCCGCCGGTCGGCATGGCGTCACGCGCGTTGACCACGAGGTTGAGGAGCACCTGCTCCAGCTGTCCGGGGTCGCCCTGCACGGTGCCGAGCTGCGGCGCGAGGCGCGCGCGCATCTCGATGTCCTCGCCGACGAGCCGCGACAGCATCTTCTCGAGGGTGGTGACGACCGTGTCGAGCGCGACGGCGGTGACCTTGCGCGGCTGCTTGCGGCTGAACGCGAGCAGCTGGCGGGTGAGCGCCGTGGCCCGGTTCGTCGCCGCCTCGATGTCGACGATCTCCGGGCGCAGCGGGTGATCCTCGCCGAGCTCCTCCGCGATCAGGTTGGCGTTCGAGAGGATCGCGGCGAGGAGGTTGTTGAAGTCGTGGGCCACGCCGCCGGCGAGCTGACCGATCGCCTCCATGCGTGCGGCGCGGCGGAGCTGCTCCTCGATCCGGCGCGCCTCCGTGACATCGACGCCGATCGCGAGGCGGTAGCGCCGGCCGTCGATCTCGACCAGGTGCGCGGTGATGTCGACGTCGAGCATGACCCCGTCCTTGCGCCGGTGGCGCACGACCCCGACGTGGTCGTAGCTGCCCAGCTGGGCCTGCGCGACGGCGTCGATCAGCCTCGGCACCTCCTCGGCCGGCTTGATGTCCTTGACCGTCATCGCGAGGAGCTCGTCGCGCGTGTAGCCGTAGACCTCGACCATCTTGTCGTTCACCGCGACGAAGCGGAAGGTCTCGGCGTCGAAGACGCAGATCGGCAGCGGCGAGCCGTCGAAGAGCAGGCGGTACCGCTCCTCGGACTTCCGGATCGCGGTCTCCGCCGCGATCCGCTCGCGGTCGCGGTTCACCTGCTCGGTCATGTCGCGGGCGACGACCAGCCACGCGTCCTGACCCGCGAAGGTCAGCGGGCGCGAGTCGGCGTGGACGTGGATCGTGCCGCCGTCACGGCGCACCCAGCGCAGGTCGATTCCCGGGAGGCGGCCCCCGGCATGCACCAGCGCGCGGTGCTCGATCAGGCGCGCGCGATCGTCGGGATGAACGAACGTCTCGACCGAACGACATCCGACCAGCTCGGCGGCGTGATCGTAGCCGAGCAGGCGAAGCATCGCCGCGTTGACCCAGCGGATCTCGCAGGACGTGCCCGCATCGCAGTGGACGAACATCGCATCCGGCGACGTCTCGACGAGCGCGTCGAGCTCGAGCCGCATCGACTCGGCCCGGTAGAGCGCTCGCCGCATGAGGACGTGGATCAAGAACGCGAACACGGTCGCCGTCACGATGCAGGAGAGGAAGAGCCCCATGAGCGGGCCGCCCACCGCGATGATGGCTGCGACGGCGAGCGCGTTGGCGACGGCCAAGGTCCCGGCGAGCCATCGGGTGTCGAGCAGGATCCCCGCGGCGACCACCTCCATGAGGAAGAGCGTGACGAAGCCCTCGTGGTGCGTCGACCACAGCGCCGCCAGGGTGGCGGCGAGCGGACACCAGAGGGCCGCCGCGGAGGCCGCGTGCATCCAGCGCAACGGAACGCGGCGGACAAAGACCGCCGCCGCCAGCCCGCCGAGACCGGCGAGGATCAGCAGATCGAAGAGGAGGACCGCCGGCGGGAGCTCGAGCCCGAGCGAGGGGAACGCGGCGACGTACACGACCATGCAGACGAAGACCGCCGGCACCGTGACGCGGGTCCGCTCGCGCGCCACGAGCTCGAGGGCCGTGAGGGCGGCGCGGCGGCGAGCGTCCGGGCGGTCGAGGGGCACGCGGGACGTATCGACCGCCCGACCGGAACCTGTAGGCCTACGGAACCGCGAAGAATCTGCGCGATCTCACCGCCTGCAGGACGTGAGCTCCTCGACGACGTTGTCGCCGCGCTCCCGGATCTTGCCGACCCCGCGGGCGAACCAGAACTCCTTGACCGCCACGCCGCCCTCGGCGCGCGTCCGGCGGAGGTGCAGGCAGGTGAACGCGCCGGCCGGCGACTCGCACGGCGCGGCGTCGTCGAGCACCTCCCAGACATCGCGCGTGCGCACGACCGCGGGCGCGCTGCCGGGCTCCGTCTCGGTCTCGTCGTACACCTCCTCCCACCGCGCACCCGGGACAACCCGATCGGGGCCCTCGTCGATCCGGATCTGGCCGGGGTCGTACGTGGTCGTCCGCTCGACGACGCCGGCGCTGTCGAGGTCCTCCTGCTGGAAGCGCACGACGCGATCGCCCTGGACGCGCAGGACGCTACGGGTCGAGCCGGCGAGCTTGCCCGTGATCTGCACGATCGCGCCGTCGTCACCGGCCTCGAGGTGCTGGTCCTTGACCTTGCGCTCGCCGGAGCTGACGTCGGTGACCGCGTACGACCAGCGCAGGCCGGCCTCGAACGGCAGGTACCGTTCGCTGCCGAAGCCACACAGGTCGACGGGATCGATGCCGTCGTCGTCGCCGCCACCGCCGTCGGAGGTGCACGCGACGAGCGCGAACGAGGAGAGGAGCACGGATGCGAGCTTCATGGCAGTTCCACCTTGGTGTCGAAGGCCGCGCCGAGCTGGACGCGCACGATCGTGGCGTCGATGCTCGGCGCGAGCGGTCCCTGGGCCATGCGGCGGCCGCCTTCGAGCTGCAGCCGCAACTTGCCCGTGATCCAGAGCGCGGCGCCGCCGGTGACCTCGGTCACCCGGTCGCGCGCCTGCTCGGTCGATGGCTCGAGCCACGCCACGGCGGCGAACGGCTCGAGCGCGCGCAGGCCGCCGAGCGGCTCGACGCGCGGCGACACGAGCGCCTGCGCGGCGAGGAAGTCACCGAGCTGCTCGCCGGCGACGAACGTCGACGCGTTGCGCCCGGCCATCACCTCGGCCCACACGCGCAGCGGCGCGGTCTCGAGGTACGCCTCGAGCGTTCCGAACGGCCGGTGGCGATAGGTCGTGCGATCGCCGAAGCTCCGCAGCGAGCCCACCGCGCCGCCCGCGACCGCCAGGTGCAGGCCGAGGATCGGCTCGAGCTCGGCGCGCGCGAAGACGTCCTGGTTGACGTCGGTGACGGGGAGCCCGAGGTCGTCGGCGAGGTCGCTCTCGTGCATCACGAGCGAGAGCTGCGGGCGGAGCGCCCCGGGCAGCTCGAGCTCGGCCATGACGCCGTCACCGCGCCCGCCGGCGAACATGAGGCGACGGCCCTCGACGCGCAGCTCCGACAGGAGGCCGCGATCGATGCGCGGCAGGTCCCACGTCGAGGTCAGGCCGATGAAGCTGACCGGTCGCTTGAACCGGCCGGCGACGAGGTCGAGGCGCTCGATCGGGCGATATCGGATGAAGGTGTCCTTGAGCTCGGCCTGATCGCCCGCGAAGTCGACCTCGATGTCCATGCGCGTCCGCTTGTTCGGCCGGAACGACACGGTCACGCGGGCGTTGTCGATCGTGCGCTCGTCGAGCCAGGTCGAGTCGCCGGCGAGCTCGACGCCGGTGAGCGTCTCGCGCACGTACACGCGGCCCGCGACAGCGAGGATGTCGGGCGTGCCGCCGCCCTTGCCCTTCGCCTTGTCCGCCTTGTCCTTCTTCCTGGCCGCGGCCTCCTCGGGCACGGCTTCCTCCGCCGTCTCCTGCGCCGTCTCCGGCGCCGGAGACGGCGCCGTCTCCTGCGCGCTCGCCGGCGCGACCAGCGCGAGCAGGACGACGGCGGTCGTGGTCCGGCGCATCACGGCGCCTCCGGGAGCGTGATCCAGACGCCGCGGAAGCGCTTGCGCGCCGGATCGTCGAGCTCCTTGCAGGCCTCGCCGTCGATCACCCGCTCGCCGTCGTCGCTCACGACCATGATCTGGTCGCGCTCCTCGGGCGTGAAGAACCCCTCGGGGTTGTAGGCCGACAGATCGATCGAGGTGACCTCGCGCGCGGAGCCGCGTCCGTCCCACGTGTAGAGCACCGAGGGCCCGCCGTCGGCGTAGTGGCCGGCGACGATCAGGTAGCGACCGCGCCACCACGACAGCGCGCGGACGCCGCGCCCTCCGAGATCGAGCAGCACCGGGTCGCCGAAGCGCGCCGGGCCGGCGCCGGGGGTTTCGACCAGGCGCGCCGCGTCGTGGAGCGGCACGAGCAGCGCGCGCCCGCCGGGGATCGGGTTGCGGAACGCGAGCATGAGGTGCCCTTCGGGGGTCGCGGTGAGCCCTTCGATCGCGAGCCCGCCGTCGGCCTTGGGCGGGCGCGTCGCCGCCTCGGCGAGGTCGAACCCCGCGAGCCGCGGGTCCCGGGCGAGGTCGTCGATCAGATCCTCGTAGCCGTGGCCCGCGACCTCGAACGCCTCCTCGGCCCGCACCGTGGTGGCGAAGAAGCGCAGGCGCGCGGGCTGCGCCTTCCCCTTCTTGTTGCGGCCGTGCGAGGTGAGCCAGTACGCGTGGTCACCGAGCCGGGTCGCGGACTCGAGATCCATCTCGGCGGGCCGCGGCCGCTTCTTGCCCTTGAGCGGCACGCCGAGCGCCGCCGAGATGTCGTGGCGCGCGAGCGGCGGGCCGCCGCGGTCGGCGTCGTACAGGCGCAGGACGTTGTCCTCGTCGTCCGCGGCGACGAAGCGCGACTCCGACAGCGGCACGGTGCCCGAC
>JAIOII010001706.1 GCA_019912685.1 Kofleriaceae bacterium | reverse complement strand
GGTGGAACGTCCAGGTGCGGCCGTCCTGCGACACGTCCCAGCTCTGCGCCAGGTCGCCCTGGATCTTGGTGAAGCCCACGTCGTAAGCCACCAAGCGGCCGTACGTCTTGGACAGCCAGGTGAAGCCGGCGGTTGCCTGGTATGGGTTGAAGATCTGCGGAGCTCCGCCAGGACCGACGTCGAACGCGCCGATCATGGTGTTGCTCCGGTCGACCTGCTGCGCGGAGGCCGTCAACGCCAGCGCGGCCGCGGCGATCAGGCCGGCCGCGAGCGCGGGGCGGCGCATCGCTCAGCATCCGCCGCCGAGGAGGCAGACGAAGCGCTTGCTGATGTTCAGGTGGTGCTGCGATTCGCCGCTGCATCGGCCGTTGTAGGCGAAGTGGTTCGAGTACTTCGGCGTCGAGCACACGCTGCTGTACGACGAGGTGTTGCTGTTGCCGGCGGCCGAGTGGAACGCGACCACCGAGTCGTCCTCGCCGGGCAGGAACGCCTTGGTCGTGCCGAAGGTCCACCAGATCGTGCCCTTGCCGGCGATGTGATAGACGGGCTTGCCGTTCGTGTCGTTGTGGTTCCAGCCGTTCCGGTGGCTGCTCGGATCGATCTTGCTGGCGAGCGCGCAGCCGGTGAAGATCTCGGCGACCCAGCTGGTCTTGCTCAGCTCGCTGCCGCCGGCGTTGCCGCCGCTGTTGTTGATCGACGTGATGTTCCACGCGGTGCTGTAGACGGCGAGCGTCCGCGAGACCACGGCGGCGCCGTTGCTGTACGTGAAGATGCGGCACGAGTTGCCGCTGCCGCAGTACGTGTCGAGCACCGTCTTCATGTGGCTCGTGGCCGTCGACATGCTGTCGCGCTGGTCGACACTGGCGTTGATGCTGATCTGTCCCGACCAGCTGCCGACCGACGACGCGGCGCCCTTGCCGTTCGTGTACCGCGTGCTGCACACGCCTCCGACGTGGATGTTGTACGTGGCGGCGCTGGCCACCGCTGGTACGGCGACGAGCGCCGCGATGATCGCGAGACTCCGGATCCTGTGGTTCATGGTTACCCCCCGGCCGCGCGACCTCAGCAAGTTCCGCACCGGGCCGGCCAGGAAGTGGTTCCAGCTACTTCGGACGGGTGCGAGGCGACGAGCCGGAAGCAGCTAGCGCAGAACCTGAGCAACCAGCTCGAAGGACGAGCACGACGCGCCCGTGCGCGTCGCGCTCAGTCCATGGACTGACCGAACCTCTCGCCCGCGACGCCGCTCGGGTTGTCGATCGTGATGTCGGGCGTGCTGCTCGCCGTGGGCCACTGCGCGCGCCCGAGCCAGCCGAGCACCCTCCCCGCTTGCCCGGCGAGGTTGGGTGCGCCGGCGAACACGTCGGCGACGCCGTCGCCGTTCCAGTCGGTCACGCTCAGGGAGCTCCCCAGGATGCCCGATGTTCCGCCGGGCGTGAGCGTGACGAGCGGCGTCGTGGGCAGCGCGCCGGCGTTGTCGTAGATGTACACGGCGCCCGCGTCGTCGCCCGTGGGCGCTCCGCTGACCAGCTCCGCCGTTCCGTCACCGTTGACGTCGCCGCAGCGCATCGCCCAGCCCATGTGCCCGACGAACGAGCCCGCGGGCTCCGGCAGCGCGCGACCGGCCGTCGTGATCGTGGACGGCCACGGGTCCATCGCCGGGTAGAGGCGCACGACGCCGGCGTTGGTCGCGGGCATGCTCTCGAGCGGCGCGGCGATCGCGAGCGTCGTCGGATCACCGGGCGACGAGCACGTCGTGATCGTCCAGCCGTGCGCGACCATGCCGGTGGTGCCCGGCGACGGAAACGTGACGCTGGGCGTGTCGAGGGTGAACGGCGTGCTGGGGATGGACGTCGGCGCGAAGAATGCGGCGGCGCGGCCCAGCAAGTTATCGGCCAGCGGCGCGCCGGCGAGGACATCGGCACGCCCGTCCTCGTTCAGATCACCGAGGCCAAGGCCGAAGCCGAACGCGCCCGCGGCTTCGCCGGCCGGGTCCGGAACGACGAGCTCCGAGCCGACGAGCGAGAAGGACCACGTCGGGCGACCGAAGTCGACGTAGACGTAGCCAGGCATCGTCGGCAGCGCGCCATCGAACGAGACCGCGCTGATGGCGATGTCGCCGTACCCATCCCCGTTGACGTCACCACGACCGGTGACGGCGGCGCCGAAGGCGGTCGCCGGCGCACCGATCGCGAGCACCAGCGTCGTGTTCTCGTCCGCAACGACGGGGGGCCACGTTCCCTGTCCGAGATACAGGAAGACGACGCCGGTCCGCGTGCCCTCGTCGTTCTTCCAGCTCCCGATCGCGACGTCACCGTAGCCGTCAGCGTTGACGTCGCCGACCATCGCGACCGCGCTGCCGAAGCGCGCATCGACCTCGTTGGCGGGATCGGGAAGCCTCGACGTCGTGATCGTGCCGGGGGTCGGGCGTCCGAACGCGATGTACGCGGCGCCGACCTCGGCGGTGCCACCGGCTTCCGAGTCGATCCCGATCACCAGATCTCCGTAGCCGTCGCCGTTCACGTCGCCCGCGAGCCGGCCGACGTCGAGGTACCAGACCTCGCTCCATTCGGAGCAGCCGTCGTCGTTGCACGCGCGCACGCGCCAGAAGTAGCGCCGTCCCACGGGTTGGCTCATGGCGACCGGCAGATCCGCCGCCGGCGTGAAGATCGTGGCGGTCAGGTCGGTCTCGATGATCTCCGGCGACGGGAAGAGACACGTCCGGAACGACGCCGTCTGGCAGGAGTCGTCGACCGCGAGCTCGTAGCGCGTCGCCCCGGGTGCCGGACGCCACACGAGGCGCGGGCGCAACGAGGCGGTCGCGTGAACGCTTCCCGTCGTCGTCCCCATCGGCGGCGAGCGCAGCGCGGGGATCGCCGGGGGGCCATCGGGGGCATCGACGTCGGGCCCACCGTCGCCGTCGGAAGGCCCGCGGAAGTCGTCGAACCCGAGGATCGCGTTGCACGACGCGAGCGCGAGCAACGACGCCGCCAGCACCGAGACCCTCGACCAGGCGGCGATCACAGGCTTCCTCCCACGGCGAGCCCGACCACGTCGCGTCCGACCAGCGGATCGACGCGCAGCCCGGCGTTCGCCTGCGAGCTGGTGCGCGCCCGCCCGCTGCGGATCCAGAGGAAGGCGCCGACGCCCACGCCGACGACGCCGGCCGCGGTGATCACCGTCGAGATGTTTCCGCGCATGCGCGCCTGATCGGTCAGGTCCTGCGCCGCGGCCTGATCCGCCGCCGTGTCGCACACGCGGTCGCTGCCGCAGAGATCCTCGGCCTCGCCGTACTTCTGCTGCGCCAGGTATCCGACGCTGAGCCCGGCCAGGATGGCGACGCCGCCGCCGGCGAGCACGACGATCCCGACCTTGCTGCGCGAGCCCTCGGGGCTGGTCTCGACGCGAGTGATGCCGCGCTCGGCGCCGCCGTCGGCACCACCGTCCAGCGCCTCCGACCGCGGCCGCGAGCGGAAGCGCGGGACGTTCACCGAGGCCTTGTCGCGCTCCGGCTTGACCGTCACCTTCGTCGACCAGGCCTCGTAGCCCGGCGCCTTGCCTTCGACGGCGTACTCGCCGCCGTCGACCGGGATGTCGGTGTTCCACTCGGCGGGATCCACGAGCTTGCCGTTGCGCAGGATCTGGAGCCCCTCGACCGTCGCGTCGGCCGGGACGTTGATGATGAGGTACGAGAGCCGCTTCTCGAGCTTCGCGGCGCGGTCCTTGCCGATGTCGCGATACGCGGCCGCGTCGTTCTGCCCGCGTCCCATGCGTTCGACGTCGAGGAAGTACCCCCACGCCGTCGCGAACTGGCCGTTCCGCTCGCGGCAGTCCGCCAGGTTGAGCAGCGTCGTGATGGCAGCGTCCTTGCGGAAGCTCCCCTCGAACGCCTCGCAGGCCTTGGCGACCTTGCCCTCACCGAGCAACCGCTTGCCCTCCCGGAAGAGCTGCTCGGCGACGGACGAGTCGTCGCCGCGGGCGACCGGCACCCAGGCGGCGACTCCTAGCGCGATGAACCCCCAGCAAAGCGCGTGACGCACGCGCCGAGCATATCGCGGAGTCAGCAGCTCGTGAGGCTCGCGCACTGCCGCGTGGTATCGAGCGTGCCGGCGTTGCCGCCTTGCCCATCATTGCCATCACGCAGCGCCGCGGGCGCGAACGGCGCATGCGGCCCACCCGGGCCGGCGCTGCCCGCCTGACCTCCCGTGATCGTCACGTTGGTGGGCGTGTACGTGACGCCCGACATCCGCGCGATGCCGACGGAGCGGCCGCCGTTGCCGCCCGCCCCGCCACCGCCATGACCGCCGTGTGCACCCGGCGCACCCGCGCCGGCC
>JAIOII010001705.1 GCA_019912685.1 Kofleriaceae bacterium | reverse complement strand
CGCGCCGCAGCGTCACGTAGTGCACGCCGGCGGCGAGGCCCTCGACGATCGTCGGCGTGAACCCGACGAGCTTGCCGTCGACGTACGCGAGCGCGCCCTCCGGCGTGGTCTCCACGTCGATCGAGCCGCCCGGGAGCTTCGCCGCCTTCTTCTGCGCCTTCTCCCAGAGCGGCAGGATCACGCCGGGCTCGAGATCGGCGTCGGCGACCGCGTCGGGCCGCCAGGCGAGGAGGGCGACGAAGGTCGCGAGCCCCGCCTTCGTGTCACCCGACAGCGCCTGCGCCGCGCCGAGGAGGAACTGGGCCCGCGCCAGCTCCTGCTTCTGCGTCCACGCGAGCACGCGCGCGAGCTGCACCGACGCGCCCTCGAGCTTGAGGAGCGCGGCCTTCGCTTGCCCGCGCTTCAGGAGCTCCTCGCCGCTCGAGAGGAGCGCGCGCGCCTCGTTGACGACGTCGGTCGGCACGCGCTTGGCCCGGGCCGCGAGCCGGTCGTCCTTGTCGACGACGACGAGCCGCTTGTCGCGCTTGAGCGCGCGCTCGACGGAGACCTGCACGGTCGCGCGCCTCGCCAGCGGCAGCGGCACGCCGGGCGCCGCCGTCACCACCACCGCCACCGTCGCCTCGCCGTCCTCGTGCTCGCCGGCGTCGCCTTCGTCGGCGCGCACCGAGGGCGGGCTCGCCAGCGACGCGGCGATCACGAGGCACGAGACGAGCGCGGCGACAGCGCGGCGGGGCTGCGCCATCCGCTAGCGACCTCCGCTGCCGGTGCCGAGGATCTCGCTCAGGTAGGGATCGCTCGCGATGAGCTCCTCCATCATCCCGCGCAGCTCGGCCTGCTCGGCGGGCGGCAGGCCGGCGACCGAGTCGTCGACCAGCCGCGCCATCGCCTGCTCGGGTGTGATCCGTCCCGCATCGAGATCGGCCGCCAGCTGCGCGATCGCGTCGGTCTCGATCCCGGCCGCGCCCTCGGCCGCGGCGGTCTCTGCCGCCCCGTCCGCCGCCGTGGCCTCGCCGGCCCCCTGGGCCGGGTCGACAGGGCCGGGACCCGAGGGCCCCCCGTTGCCTCCGATGCCGCCGATTCCGCTGGTCATGACACCCTCGCCGGGTCCGGAAAAGATACTGCGATCGGGCGGGGTTTACGAGTGCCGGGCATGAGCGTCTCCTTGTGAGATACCGGCCTTATCGAGGGTCCCTCACGCCGGTTGCGTGAAAAGTTCACTGGTGCCGTGCAAGATGTCGGCGTGAAGCGCACCGGGCTCCTCGTTCTCCTCGTCATGGCCTGTGGTCCCAAGGAAGGGCCGAGCGGTCCCGGGGGCGGCGCCGGCGGCGCCATGCCCGCCGCGGTGTCGGCCTACGCCGGCCTGCGCTGGGTGCCCGCCGACGCGACCTACGTCGTCGCGGCCCGCCGCACCGAGGACGCGGTCGTGCTCCTGAAGAGCGCGGTCGACGCGCTCGGCATCGTCGGCGAGTTCGACGCCGCGGAGCTGAGCCGCGAGTCACAGGACGAGCTCGGCTTCGACGTCCTGTCGGCCGAGGCCTACGCCGACATGGGCGTCGATCTCGACCGCGGGCTCGCGGTCTGGTCGCGCGGGCTCGGCCCGAGCTTCGCGGTCCCGCTGGCCGATCCGCAGCGCCTCGCCGCCGAGATCGAGCGCCGCCGCGGCCCCGGCACCGTCGTGCAGGTGAGCCGCGCGCACGACACCGACGTCTTCACGATCCGCCCCGCGCGCGACGCCGCGTTCCACTGGGCGATCGCCGGCGACTGGTTCCTCGCCCACCTCGAGGTCACCGACGAGCGCGAGGCCGAGGGCGCCTGGTTCGAGGACGCGTGGGCGGCGCGCGGCGGCCTCGCCGGTCACGCCGACTTCCTCGCCGCGCTCGACGAGGGCACGAAGCGCCTCGGCGGCGAGGAAGTCGGCGTGACCGGCGAGGCCGCCGCGCGCCGCCCACGCGTCCTCGAACCAGGCGCCCTCGGCCTCGCGCTCGTCGGTGACCTCGCGGTGGGCGAGGAACCAGTCGCCGGCGATCGCCCAGTGGAACGCGGCGTCGCGCGCGGGGCGGATCGTGAAGACGTCGGTG
>JAIOII010000175.1 GCA_019912685.1 Kofleriaceae bacterium | reverse complement strand
GTTATGTGGAGCTGGCCGTTATGTGGGGCTGGGCGCGAAGCTCGTCGGTGAACGCTCGCACAGCTGGACATAATCTTGGACGTGCTCACGGAGCGAGCGAGCGGGCCTCGGCAAGCATGGCCATCAGCCGGTCCGCGTCCTTGAAGCGGCCGGGCCGAAGGCCGAAGGGGGCGACCTTGGCGAGAGCGTCGAGTTGCTCGGTGGGGTCGGCGCGAAGATAGACCTCTGTCGTCGTGAGGTGCGCGTGACCGAGCCAGAGCGCCACCTTCCGAACGTCCCGCGTCGCCTGGAGGGTGAGCATCGCGCAGGTGTGGCGCAGGACGTGCGGCGACACCCGTTTCTTGCGGAGGCTGGGGACGGCGCGTGCCGCGACCTCGACGTACTTGTCGAGCAAGTAGGCGAAGCCGGATCGTGTCAGCGCACCACCTCGATCATTCAGGAACAGATGTCGTGATGGTCCGTCGGGTCGAGCTCGCAGCCAGCGCCTCAGCGCTGTCGCCGTCTCGCGCCAGAGCGGCAGCCGACGTTCGCGACGACCCTTGCCGTGGACCGTGAGCGTAGGCTGTGGTTGCAGGGCAAGATCCTCGAGCTGGGTCCCGACGATCTCGGAAACGCGCATCCCCGTCGCAACGGCGAGGTGGAGCATCGCGCGATCACGCAGCCCGGCGACGGTCGAGTCCGGCGCATTGATGATCGCCTGGGCTTCTTCTCGGGTGAGGTAGCCGATGAGCCGGCTCGTGGATCGTTTGGTCGGGATGGCGAGGATGCGGCGAACCTGATCGATCGCAGAAGGCACGCGGTGTTCGATGTAGCGAAACAACGACTTGATCGCGGCGAGGCGAGCGTTGCGACTCGAGATTCCGTTGCTCCGGTCGCGCTCGAGATGAGCAAGGAACGCCATGACGAGCTTTGCGTCGATCTGCTCGATGTCGAGGCTGGATGGTGAGCACTTGAGCCGGCGCGCGGCGAACTCGAACAGCAGCATGAAGGCGTGGCTGTAGGTCGCCCGCGTGTGGGCGCTGGCGTTGCGCTCGACGGGGAGCCGGACCCGGAGGTAGTCCGAGACGTGGGGAGCGATCGCGGTCATCGCGATTTCCTCGCGAACGTCGCGCAGCGCTCGGCGATGGACGTCAAGAGCGGCGGGGTCGCCTCGAGGTACCAGTAGGTGCTCGCGACCGTCGCATGCCCCAGGTACGTCGAGAGCGCGAGCTCGTGCTCGGCGACGCTCGTCGAGTCAGATGCCTCCAGCGCGCGGACCGCGAAGGTGTGTCGCAAGCAGTGAAGCCGCGGGCGAGGCCTCTGCTTGTAGTCGAGTCCGATCGCAGCCAGGAACCTGCGGTACCAGACCTTGAGGCGATCGTAGGACAGCGGGTCGCCGTTCACGCCGACGAAGACTCGATCGCAGCGCGCTCGGCCGCGCCGTTTGAGGAACGCCACCAGCTCGCGCTCGACGCTCGCGTGGAGTGGAACGAGGCGGCTCTTGTGACACTTGGTCTCGCGGATGACGAGCCCGTCGCGTGTGAGGTCATCGACGCGCAACGACAGCGCTTCGGAGATGCGCATGCCGGTTGCAGCCAGCAGGCCGATCAGCGTCGCGTACGTATCCCCGTGGGATGGGCATCGGCGAGCGGCCTCAATCAACGCGACGATCTGCGCGTGCGTGAAAATGAACGGCTCGGGCCGCTGAAAGGGGTCGGCCGCGAAGACCCGATAGGAAGGGATCTCGTGTCGCGGATCCTCCGCATGCAGGTGGCGCGCGAGGAGAGCAGCCTTGCGTACCAGCGCTTCGCGGCGCTCAGGTGAGCGCGCCCGTTTGGCCCAGGCATGGATCGTCGCGACCTTCACGAACCGATCACGGCGTGCATGGGCGAACCGTCCATAGCTGCGCAGGATGCGGTCGGCGTCGCGCATGCTGTACCCGGCTGCGCGTCGCAGCGCGAGGTACGCCTCGACCGCGGCGATCATCGAACCGCCTCCGGCCACGGCTGGGCGATGCGGCTCAGCGCGCTGATCGCGACCTTCGCGTACACCGCGGTCGACTCGCGTGATGCGTGACGAAGCAGCCGGCCGACATCATCGAGGGTGGCGCCGTGACGGATCAGCGTGGCAGCCGTCGAGTGCCGGAAGATGTGCGCGCCCTTGCCCGGGGTCTTCACGCCGAGTTCGTCAATCGCGCGCTGGCAGATGCCGCGAACGCTCGTGGCGCCAAGGGGCCGGTGGGGAGCTTGGATGCACAGGAACACCTGCTCGTGCTGACACCTCTGCCGCATCCGCAGATACGCAAGGATGGCGTCGCCGACGTCTTGCGGCATCGGCAGCCAGGTCGGACGTCGTAGCTTGCCGACGACACGGAGCTGCCCGCGTGCCCAGTCGATGTCCCGGAGGCAGAGCCCACGCACCTCGCCGGCGCGCAGGGCGAGCCGTGCCAGCAGCAGTAGAACCGCGAGATCGCGCACGCCCGTCAACGTCGTCGTGGAGCGGCTCGCGATGAGGCGCTCGACGACGTCCTCGTCGAGGTAGCGAGGAAGCGTAGCAAGTCTCCAGTGCGGCATCGACGGGACGGACCGATCGAGGTGGCTGCGACAGCGACCTGTCGCCACGAGGAAGCGCATGAACATGCGCAGCGCCCGCACGAACACCAGCCTGCGCGCGGGCGTCAGCGTCTTGCACTCCTCGATCACGTAGGACCGGACCGCCTTCGCGTCGAGATGATCCCAGCGCCGACCTCGTCGCGACGCAACGAACGCTGCTGCCAACGGACGATAGTCTGCGAGCGTCCGCGCGGCGGAGCCACGATGTTGCCGCATCCAGAGATCGAATTCCTCGACGAGGGTGGGAATGCGAGGCGCCACAGGAGCAGGTCGAGCCATTCCGCGTCGACGCAGATGCTCCAATAGGTGCCTCGCAGCGACGCTCACGATCGAGCTGCGCCCGCAGCGCCGAACTCGGCTGCGCCGGCGACAACGGCAACGCGCAAGGTGGAGATTGAACGCAGCAAGAAGCTCGTCATCGACAGCCCGAACAGCAATACCCCGACGAGCGAGCCACACCCCAAGGTGAACAACCGGGCCAACAAGTTGCCTGATTGTCAGAGAGCAGTATCCGGCTGCACGGAGATCGTCGACGAAGTCGTCGAGGTACGGGCCGACCGCCTCTCGGCGAAGTCGAGCGCAGGTCTCGTGCAGAAAGACGGCGGCCAAGCCGCTACCGTTATGCGGAGCTGTCGAAGGCATCTCGATGTCGCCACCAACGACAGCCTCCACGAGATCATTCCCAGCTCGGCATAACCGGCACCTCTACATAACGAAACTTATGCGCAGCAGAACATAAGCGTCGAGCGGTCCGGGATGTTCCTTGGTGCCGCCGAGCACATCGACCCTGGCGCGGTGCGCCGGCTCGCCACGGCCCGCACGCCGGTCGGCCTCCACACGTATCCGATCGAGGACGGCGTGCCGGTCGTGCTCGATCCGATGGTGAGCAGGAACGCGCTCGCGGCGAGCCTCTTCCAGACGACTCACGCGCGGAATGGCGGCACTGTGCGTATCTCGCCCGACGAGCTCATCGAATGGATGGCCGAGATCGCGATCGAGCCGGCCGCGCGTTTCGATCGAGGTGCGATTCGAGTCCAGAACGGTCACCGCGCGCTCCGCGCGCTTCTCATCGGCCGGCCGCTGTGTGTGGCCGACGTGCGAGACGTGGCGTTCTTGCTCGCGCTCGCTGACCGAGAAGCGCGTCTGTGGGGGCCGATCGGGCCACGCATGGTTTCGGTCGCTGCTCATGCGATCGATCGGCTCGACCGCGATGCCGCCGCCAGCTGGCAGGGGGGCACGCCCCCTCCGCCGAGCCCGTCCGCGTCGACGCGCAACGACCTGGAGCTCTCGCTCGGCGACTTTCGAATCAAGCCGGACACCAAGTTGCTGAGCGCGCTCGGTCGTGTCGGCGGTCGCCTCGGCTACAGCGCCGGCATGGAGGCGCTGCGTCTCAAGCTCGCGGCGATGGGCGTCACCTCGTCAATGCTCGCGGCGATCGACCACGAGCTCCAGCGCGAGGGCCTCTCGCTCGGTCCGCTCGCACAGCCCTCACCAATCGCCGAGGCGATCGCCGGATCGCTGCTCAGGCCCAAGCCTTGACCCCTTGAGCTCGGTGCGCGGCTCGACGCCTGCGCCTGCCATTCACCGCCGCGCGTAGCGCGGCACCCGAATCGCTCCACGGCGCATCCCGCGCCGTGCGGGCTGACGGCCGGCCTCTGCCCGGCCGCAAGGAGACCGTCATGTCCAAGTCCCAGTCCACCGCTGCCAAGACCTCCACACGCACCAACGGCGCCAGGCGCGCGCCGCGTCGGTCGGTGCCCTGGATCGAGAACGGGATCGACTACGGCCCGGCGCGCGTCGCGCTCGACGAGCTGGCCTCGTGGGCGTTCGACCTCGCCGCCGAGAGCGTGGCCGACTGGCCCGAGGCGAAGCAGCGCGTGAAGAACGCGCGCCGCTTCGTCAAGGGCCTGATCGCCAACCGCAACGTGAGCTGCCCCGAGGAGGACGTCGCGTTCGCCGCTTCATTGCTCGTGCGCATCTTCGACGGCGATCTTGGCCTCGGCCTCGGCCAGGTGATCGAGATCCTG
>JAIOII010001704.1 GCA_019912685.1 Kofleriaceae bacterium | reverse complement strand
CGCGTTGGCGCGGGTTTGGCGCGGGTCGGCGGGGGGCGGCGCGGGTCGGCGCGGGTCGCGCTCGTGGCGGCGACTGATATGTCGAATCATGAGGCCCGAGGCCTTCTTGATCAGACCGATCCCGTACGTTCGGGCGCACTGATGGCGAAAGCGGGGGTTTTCTGCATGGAGACAGGCGACTGGTGGGGTCGCCTGCGGGACCACAACTCGGTCCAGCCGTGCCTGGAGCTGCTCTCGCAGCCTGGCTACCTCCCGGTCCCCGCCGTGTACCGCACGGTGATGACCCACACCGAGTTCGCGAAGTACCTCGCGGAGTGGGTGCGGCCCAAGAACTCGCAGCTGAACGTGCTCTATCTCGCGTTCCACGGGCAGACGAGCGGGCTCGACTTCGTGTGGACGTCGCGGCGCACGCCCGACATCTCGCTCGCCGAGCTCGGCGACATGCTCGCCCGCAAGTGCGAGGGCCGCGTCATCCACCTCGGCACCTGCCTCGGCCTCAGGGACCCCGCCGAGGTCGCGCGCTTCGTGAAGACGACGCGCTGCCTCGCCTTCTCCGGCTACGCCAAGACCGTGGACTGGATGAAGTCGGCGGTGCTCGACATGATGTACATCCATGCCCTCGCCGATCACGGCGTGACGCGACGCGGGCTCACCGAGACGCGCAAGGAGCTGGAGAAGGACATGGGCGGGCTGGTGAAGCAGTTCGGGTTCCAGATCCACGTGAGCCCGAGCCGCTGACTCCATCCGCTCCCCGTGCCCGTGCCCGTGCCCGTGCCCGATCTGCTACGGTGCGCCCGATGCTCTCCCGCTGGCTCGTCGCGGGCGCGGCCCCGGCCATCGAAGCCGCGCTCGCGTCGATCGCACCCGCGCGCAACAACCCGATCGCGGTGATCGGCGACGCGCGGCTCGCGCGCGCGCTCGCATCCCACGGCCGCACCGTCACGCTCACCGCCGTCGACGCCGCCGCCACGTCCACGAAGAAGCTGCCGCCCTCCGTCACCGTCGTCGATGCGCTCCCCGATCGCGGCGCCGCCGCGGTCATCGGCTGCGGCGCCGGCGAGCGCGACGACTGGGTCGAGACGCTCGAGACTTGGTCGCGCGCCGTCGTCGACGGTGGCGGCCTCGTGCTCGTCGATCGCGCGCCGGCGATCGAGCTCTCGCGGCGCGCGCTGTGCGCGGGGCTCACCGCCCTCGAGCAACGCGTCGCCGGGCGGTGGATCGTGACGAGCGGCCTCGTCTGCGATCTCTGATCTGATCAGCGGCGCGCGCGCAGGGCGCCCAGGATCTCGGCCCCGTGCGTCCACGGCAGCGCGCCACCCGCGCCGCGAACCACCGTGAGCGTCGCGCCCGGGATGCGCCGCGCCAGCGAGGCGCCGTGATCGAGCGAGTGCACCGGGCTCGTATCCTGCTCGCCGTACCAGAGCTGGACCGGGCACCGGATCGCGCCGAGGTCGAACGTCCAGCGCCGCATCGCGAGCAAGGTGTCCCGCGCGTAGCCGCCCGGGCCCTGCGCGAAGCCCTCGGCGAGCGCGGCCTCGAACGCGGCGGCGAAGCCGGGCGCGCGGTAGACGGCGAGGTCGCCCTCGTGGCTCCCGGCGTGGATCATCTCGATCATCGACGCGGGCGTCATCGTGCGAAACATCGCCTCGGCGTCGTCGGGGTGCTCCTCGGCGCGTTCGATCAGCGCGCGCAGCGCGGCGGGGAGCCGATCGCGCCACGCGGGCGCGGCGAGCTCGTCGGTGCCCGCCGCGAGCGCGACCGCC
>JAIOII010001703.1 GCA_019912685.1 Kofleriaceae bacterium | reverse complement strand
CACCAGCCGCCGTGCTCGAGGCCGAGCTCGATCGCGGCGTCGAGCGCGCCGCGGTCGGCGCCGGTCTGTCCGCCGCTCACGATCTCGCGCACCATCAGCGCGCCATTCTGCCAGGACTCGACGCCGGCGCTACCGGTCGGGCAGGCAACGGCGTCGTGCGAACAGGTCGCACACCTACCAGCGCGACGGCTACCGCGCGATCCGGCCGGGCAGGAGGAACGGATACGGGCGGCGGCGCACGCGGCGCTGCCACGCGCGGTCGAGGCGGCGCAGGCGCTGGAGGAGGGCCCACGAGCGCGCGTCCTGCCGGTAGTAGCGGGCGACCTCGGCCGCGTCGATGGCGGGCGTGACGCGATCGCCGATGACCTCGAGGAACGGCGCGACGAGGTGCGCGAGGCGCTCCTTGTGCAGGTTGCCGAGGAGATCGAGGAGGACGCCGCGCCGGTCGAAGTACTTGGCGAGGATGTCGTCGAGGAGGAAGCGGGCGGCGAGCGGGCGCAGGAGCCACGGCAACGACGCCATGAAGACGCCGCGGTCGAGGCGGTCGGCGCCCGCCGCGTCGCGCAGGAGCGGCGTCGACAGATCGAGGTACGCGAGCCGGTCGCCATCGAGGAGCCAGTTGGACAGCTGCGCGTCGAGGCCGTGGCCGGCGTCGACGAAGGCGCAGATCGACGCGACCACGCGCTCGAACAGCGCGGCGGCCTCGGCCTCGCCGAGCCCGGCGAGGAGGCGCGGCAGCATGCGATCCGCCGGGAGCAGCGGCTGCACGTGATAGGCCACCAGCGCGCCGCCGGCGCGCTCGACGGCGCGGACCTCGGTCGCGACCGCGGTGATCCCGCGCGCGGCGAGCGCGGCGACGTAGTCGTCGACGAGGGCGCGGTACGCGCGGAAGCGCGCGGCGTCGGGGAACGGCGGCAGGCGCTTGACCGCGACCGTGCCGCGCGCGGTCTCGCACGCGAGGACCGACGAGATCTCGCCGTAGCCGAGGACGTGGAGGTGCGACGCGTCGCCGCTCGCGAGCGCCTCCTCGACGGCGCGGTCGAGGGCGGCGAGCTCGTCGTCGGTGATGACCGCCGGCGCCGGCGTCGTCAGGGCAGCACCCGGCGCACGGTGGCGATCAGCGCGTCGGCCTCCGCGTCGTCGATGACGAGCGGCGGCAAGAACTGCAAGACCGACGGATCGTTGTTGGCCCACACCGCGAACACGCCCGCATCGTAGAGCAGCTTGGCCGCGAACATGCCGGCGCGCGGCGCCGGGAACGCCAGGCCCATGAACATGCCGCGGCGGCGCACGGTGAAGGACGCGCCGGCGAGGCCGCGGCCGAACCGCTCGCCGAGCTCGGTCACGCGCGCGAGGAAGCCGGGCGCCTCGATCGTGTCGAGCACCGCGGTCGCCGCCGCGCAGCCGAGCTCGGCGCCGCCGAACGTCGAGATGTGGACGAACGGATGGTCGTCGAAGAAGGCGTGCAGCTCGCGGGTCATGAGCGTCGCCGCGATCGGATAGATCCCGCCGCTCAGGCCCTTGCCGGTGACGACGACGTCGGGCGCGAGGTCGTCGTGCTGGTAGCACCAGAGGCGGCCGGTGCGGCCGAGGCCGGTCTGTACCTCGTCGAGGACGAGGCGGGCCCCGCGCGCGCGGCACAGATCCTGGACGGCGCGGAGATAGCCGGGCGACGGGATCGGCATGCCCAGCGTCGCCGGGATGGGCTCGAGCAGCACGGCCGCGGTGTCGTCGCCGATCGCGGCGTCCATCGCCGCCAGATCGTCGAACGGCACCTGCACGAAGCCCGGCAGCTGCGCGCCGAACGGCTCGCGATACGCGGGATCGCCGGCGGCGAGCGCCAGCCCGGTGTGACCGTGGTAGCCGCCGCGCGCCGAGACGATCGTCGCGCGGCCGGTGCTCGCGCGCGCCACCTTGATCGCGAGGTCGATCGCCTCGCCGCCGCCGACGGCGAACACGACGCCGGAGAGGTGGTCGCCGGTCGTGGCCGATAGCCGCCGCGCCAGCGCGGCCCGGTGGCCCGACACGAGGTGGTGGTTGCCGATGTCGAGCTCGTCGAGCGCGGCGCGGACCGCCGCGATCACCGCGGGGTGGCGGTGGCCGAGGTTGAACACGCCGCCGTTGCCGTGGCAGTTGACGAAGCTGCGGCCGTCGAAGGCGTCGCGGAAGTGCGCGCCGCCGCGCTCCCCCATCACGACGTCGAGCCCGTACTGGGCGAACGTCGTGACCTTGCCCCGGTTGACGTGGGCGGCGAAGGCGGCGGCGGTGGCGGCGCGGTCGGCGAAGGGCTGGCTCACCGGCCGAGGCTACCGCGACCGGTCACGGCTTGCGCGCGACGACCTGGAGCACGGCGCTCGGGCCGTCGTGGTACGCGCCCTCGTGGACCTCGCGCACCTTCTCCTCGCCGAGGACGAGCTCGAGGCCGGCGAGCTCCTCGCGGACCGCCGCGAGCGTCACGAGCATGTCCGCGACCGGCGGGCCCCCGGTGCGGTGCTCGAGCTGCGCCGGCGTGTACGCCTCGAGCAGGAACACGCCGCCGGGCCGCAGCGCCGCGACGAGGGCGCGATGGAGCCGCGCGCGCAAGACCGACGGCGTGTGACACCAGATCGAGACGATGCCGTCCCATCGCGCGACGCCGAGGTCGTACTCGGCGAGGTCGGCCACGACGGTCGCGACCTCGACGCCGTGCTCGCCGGCGAGCGCCCGGGCCTTGGCCAGGCCGACCGCCGAGCTGTCGACGCCGGTCACGCGGAAGCCCTGGCGCGCCAGGTACACCGCGTTGCGGCCCTCTCCCTCGGCGAGACACAGCACCTCGCCGCCGGCCGGCAGGTAGCGCGTCGCCGTGGCCGCGAGGAAGTCGTTCGGTTCGATGCCGTAGGCGAAGCCGGGCTCGCTGTAGCGCTGGTCCCACATGGCTCGCAGTATGGACCGGGGAGCGCAGCGTGGCTCGCGAGCGGCGCGGCGCCCAGCGCGTCGAGCAGGTCGGGCATCGACGCGAAGCGCTGCGTGGGATCGCGGGCCATTCCGCGCTCGATCGCGGCGGCGACGTGCGGCGAGATCGAGGGCGCGTCGCCGAGCGCGGTCGCGAGCGCCTTGCAGAAGCTGTACTGATCGGCGCGCGCGTCGACGGGGCCACCGGTGAGCTGCTCGGGCGCCATGAAGGCCGGCGTCCCGACGACGATCTCCTGCGGCGCCGCGGCGCCGATCGGGTGCGCCAGGCCGAAGTCGATGAGGCGTACGTGCCCGGTGTCGTCGACGAGGATGTTCTGCGGCTTGACGTCGCGGTGCACGAGGCCGGCCGCGTGCACCGCCGCGAGCCCCCGTCCCGCCGCGACGTACGCGGTGACGACGTCACGCTCCGAGCGCGGCGCGTCGTCGAGCCAGGCGTCCAGGGTCCGGCCGCGCACGAGCTCCATCGCGATGAACGCCTGCCCGTTCACGGCGCCCGCGTCGAGGACGCGGATGACGTTCGGGTGATCGACGCGCGCCAGCGCGATCGCCTCCTGCTGCAGCCACGCCGGCTCCGCCCGCCGGGCGTGCGCGCGATCGATCTTGATCGCCAGCGCGCGATCGAGCGCGGGGTCGTACGCCTCGAACACGATGCCCATGCCACCCGAGCCCAGCAGCCGTCCGAGCCGGTACCGGCCGAGCTGCGGGGCGAGCTCCGGGCCCACGGGCGCGACGTCGCCGAGGACGACCGTGGACTCCGACGTGCTCGTGCAGCTCTGCATGGTGGCACCGTGCGCGGTCGGCGTGGAAAGGACCGTGGGAACCCGCGTGGAATCGCGTGCTCGATGTGGGTGCATCAGCGCAGCGTCGCGAGCGCGCGACCGATGCGCTCGAGCTGCGCCGGGGTGAGCAGCTCGCCGAGCACATACGCGAAGTGCGGGTGCGCCGCGCCCGACAGGATGTACTGCCAGCGGTACGCCGCGAGGAGGCCGTCCTCGACCGCGCGCTGCCTCGTCCCGGCGGCGTCGTCGCCGCGCGTCGCGACGAAGTAGCGCGCGTCGGACGCGGCCTGGAGCCCGAGGATCCCGTCGACCGCGACCACGAGGTCGATGAAGTCGGTGACGGCGCGATCGCGCTCGTCGGCGCCGAGCGCCGCGTGGCAGCGCCGCAGCTCGATCTCGTCGATGACGGCGTGGCGGGCCTCCTCCTTCCAGTGGAAGCGGAACACGTCCTTGAAGAGCGGCGACAAGGCTGGCACCGGATCGATGCTCGCCTGGTAGTGGAGCTGCGTGAACAGCTCGATGTGCAGGGTGAGCGCGAGGACCGCCCAGGTGCTCGACGCGAGCACGGCGCGCGCGACGTCGTCGGGATCGGCCATGAACGCGTAGCCGGGCGGCATCACGTCGCCGGCGAGCGCCTCGATGCGGCGGAAGAGCTCCTGGTGCTTGAGCTCCTCCTCCGAGAACCCGATGAGGCCCTCGAGCGCGGCCTGGTCGCCGAGCACGTGCTCGCGCGCCAGCTCGAGGACCTTGGCGTTGATGAAGCGCTCGACGAGGCCGAAGATGTTGGCGTAGGTGCGGCCCTGGATCTGACCGAGGAAGCGCCGCTCGTCGGCGGTGAGCTCGACGAGGCGATCGACGAGCGAGAGCCCGTCGGGCAGGAACGTGTGCGTGGGGTCGAACGAGCGATCGCGGATGACATCGCGATCGATCTCCCACCGGGCGCGGCGCGAGGCGCGCGCGATGTGGACGTACGGGTTCGTGGCGGGCTGGTGAACGATGGTCTGCATGGAGGTCTCTCTCGTGGTCAGGGTTTGCGGGCGAAGAAGGTGACCGCGCCGACGTGGAGGTCGCGCGAGAGTCGTTGCTCGGCGGACGTGCCGGCGAAGCTCTGGTGGCGGAGGACGACGCGGCCGTCGACGAAGCCGGCGTCGCGGCAGAGCGCGAAGAGCTCGTCCTCGGTCAGCGCGCCGCCGATGCACGCGGCCCACAGCTCGGGATCCGAGCGGGCGGCGAGCGAGAGCTCGCGGTGCACGATCACGTCGGCGAGGTGGAGCCGACCGCCCGGACGCAGCACGCGGAACGCCTCGCGCAGCACCTGAGGCTTGTCGGGCGTGAGGTTGAGCACGCCGTTCGACAGCACGACGTCGGCGCTCGCGCCGGCGAGCGGCAGCTCCTCGAACACGCCGGCGCGGATGTCGACGATCGCGTCGAGGCCGCCCTCGCGCGCGGCGTCGGCCGCGGCCTCGCGCATCGCGGGCGTCAGGTCGACGCCGATCGCGCGGCCGCCGGGACC
>JAIOII010001702.1 GCA_019912685.1 Kofleriaceae bacterium | reverse complement strand
GCTCCCACGTGCGCGACGCCGCGAGCGCGGTGCCGGCGCTCACCAGCGCGCCGAAGCGCTCGGTGTCCTGCTGGCGCCAGAAGCCGGCGAGCTCGGTGTCGAACGACGGCCCGAGGAACCGGCGCGAGAGCCAGCGCGGCGCGCGCACCGTCGCCTCGACCGCCTGGTACTCGGCGCCGAACGTGAGCGACGCGTCGACGCGGGCCCCGACGCGGCGGAAGTTGGGCCACGAGGGCTTGGCGCGGACGAAGACGCTCGACTCGCTCGACCAGCCCGCCTCGAAGTCGAGGCGCGCGTCGTAGTCGTGCCGCTCCTCGACGCGCACCACCACGTTGACGGTGTCGCGCCGCGAGTCCTCGAAGTCGATGAAGTCGAGCTTCACCGCGTCGAACAGGTTGGTCGCGCGCAGGCGGCGCGGGCCCGACGTGAACAGGTCGCCGGTGAGCCGCGAGCCGGACTTGAAGCCGAGCTCGTCGCGCACGACCCACTCGCGCGTGCGGAAGTTGCCGCGCACCAGCACCTCGCCGATGCGCAGCTCCTGCCGCTCCTCGATGTTGAACGTGACCACGACGCCGTGGGCGCCCCGGCCGGGCTGCGGCTCGAGCACGCTGACACGCGCGCGCGGCCGGCCGAACGACCAGTACCAGTCGGCGACGTCCTTGGCGCGGTCCTCGAGCGTCTGCTGCACGTACGGGTCGCCCGGCCTGACGCCGATGCGCTCGAGCAGCCGCTTCTCGTCGCCGGCGTTGGCGCGCCCGGCGGCGCGGCCCTCGAACACGACCTTCACGTCCTCGATCACCGTGCGCGGCCCCTCGTCGACGACGAAGCGCACCTGCAGCTCCCGCGGCCGGTGCTCGGCGAGGACCTGCGCGGCGCTCACCGCGGCCGCGACCCAGCCGGCCTGGGTCGGCGCGACCTCGACGCGCGCCTTGGCCTCCTGGAAGCCGCGCGACTGGTAGTAGCGCTGGAGCGAGCCGACGTCGGCGGCGAGCTGGGCGGTGGTGACGAAGGCGGTGGCGCCGAACAGCTTGCGCGCCGTCGAGCGCGTGCCGATCACGCCGTCGAGCTCGCGGCGCGGCAGCGAGCACGCGGTCCGCGGGGTCTCGCCGTGCGCGGTGTGCGGGCGGCACACGATGGCGACCGTCCTGGTCTCCCGCACCAGGCCGGGCTCGATGCGGTAGACGACGCGGTCGAAGGCGCCCAGGCGCACGCGCTCGCTGGTGACCGCGACGTCGAAGTAGCCACGGCTCTGGTAGTAGCGCTCGAGCGCCCGGGCCGAGGAGGCGACCTCGACGTCGTCGGCGGTGCCCGACGACGCGAACGTGAGCTGCTTGGTCAGCTCGTCGTCGGGGAACGACGACTTGTCATTGCCCTCGAAGACCACGTCGAGCTTGCGGCGGGGGTCGATGGTCACGCGCACGTCGACCTTGCGCGTGCGGCGGTCGAACGACGTGAGCGGATCGAAGTCGTGGATCACGCGCACCGAGGGGTAGCCGCGCCGCTGGAACATCGTCGTGATGCGGTCGATGTCGGCGAGGTATCGCGCGTAGGTGAAGCGGCGGCCGCGCGTGAAGCTCGCCTTGATCTCGCTCTCCGGGATCGCGAGGTCGGTGCCGCCCGACGACGCGTTCACCACCTCGATCCGGCCGAGCTCGTACTTGGGACCGAGCGTCGCCGACACGCGCGCCCGCATGCCGTAGAGCCCGACCGGCTCGAGCACGATCGCCACCTCGGCCTCGAAGAAGCCCTCGTCGCGCAGGTAGCGACGGATGCGCTCGCTGTCCTCGTTGAGCAGCGCCTGGCGGTCGTCGAGCTCCCAGGGCAGCGACGTGCCGACCCGCACGCGCAGCCGGCGCCGGACCTCGTCGTCGAGCAGCGCGTTCGAGAGGAGGGCGTCGATGAGCCCCTGCTTCACGTTCACGTCGACCCAGCGCACGATCACGATGGGATCGAGCACGAGCGTGAGCTTCACGCCGCCGCCCTCCGCCGGACCCTGCGCGGTGTCCACGAGCTGGTAGCCGAGCTTGGCCGCGAACGCCGCCAGGTCGTTGCGCGCCTGCTCGTCGAGCGTCTTGCGCGCCCGCAGCTCGGGCTCGAACAGGCGGCGCAGGCGCGCCGGGTCGTCGATGAGCTTCCCCTTGATCTCGAGCTCCGTCCATCCGGCGGACGCCGCCGGCTTCGGCTGCGCAGCCGAGCTCCTCGCCAGGACGACGAGGACGACGAGGAGCGAGAGGAGGACCGAGCGGATCACTTGCCGAAGAGGAGTCGCAGCACGCCCTTGAACTCGAGGTCGGTGACATCGTCCTCGGCGGCGTCGTCGAAGCGCTTGACGAGGATGCCCGCCTCGGCCGCGAAGGTCGAGAGCTGGCCGCCCGCCCAGCCGAAGAGCGGGCGCAGCTTGTGGTGCGGCAGGCGCTGCTCGAGGCGGATGTTGACGCTCGATCCCCGCGTCGTCCGCTCGAAGTCGCCGAGCGCGCGCGAGGTCTCGAGCAGGCGCTTCTCGGCGTGGAACCCGAACGAGCTCAGGTTGAGCTCGATGCGGGCGACGTCGAGGGTCGAGATCTCGCGCAACGGCTCGGCGAAGCGGGCCTCGAGCAGGTCGGAGGCGAACTGGCGCACGAGCTCGTCGGTCACGCCCTGCGAGTTGTCGGTCGACGGGTCGATGCGCGTCGGGTCGCTGATCAGCGCCTGGTCGCCGAGGTTGCGGCGGAGCTCCTCGGGGGTGCGGCCCGACAGGATGAGCGTGAGGGTCTGCCCCTTGTCGAGGCCCGACGACGTCGAGAGGTCCCAGTTGAGGCGCGGCCAGTCGCCCGAGATCGAGAGCGTGATCAGGTGCTCCTGGCCGCTCGAGTCGCGGTAGTCGGCCTCGCTCGTGATCGCGAGCGTCGGGGTCTGGTCGAGCACGCGGCGGCGCGACGAGAACTCGGCGCGGCCCTGCGTACGGGTGAACCGCGGGCGCACGAGCGGGATGCGGAAGACGCCGCGCTCGACGTGGATGGTGTCGTCGAAGCGTGGGTCGCGCGGCGTGCCCGAGATCGCGACGCGGCCGTACAGATCGATGGTGGCGAGGTTGTTGACCACCGAGAACTTGCGCACGTCGACCTGCAGGTCGAGGCGCGCGGTGCCGAGCAGCGGCGTGGTCTCCCAGATCGGCGGCGCCGACGGCCCCGAGGGCACGGACGTCGGCACGAGGGTCTCGCCGAGGTCGAAGTTCGCGGTGTAGCGACCGGTCGTCAGCTCGACGCCGCCCGCGATCTCGAGCTGGCCCTGATCGAGGACGACGCGGATCGCGTCGAGGCTGATCACGAGGTCGAGCGTGCGCTGGACGCGGAAGGTGAGGGCGTCGCCGGACGCGACCACGTCGGCGGCGCGCACCGCCCAGTCCTTCAGCTCGATCGTGCCGCCGACGTCGCGCACCGTGCCCTCGTCGTCGATCTTGCCGCCGACCTCCTCGATCGTGATCTCGAGATCCGCGGCGCGATCGCCGGCGAACGACACCGTGCCGCGGTCGAGCGCGATCTCGCGGCGCAGCGCGCGCGGCAGGAGCCGCAGCTGCCGCCCGTCGCCGAACGCGAGCTCGCCGCTCACCCGCGGCGTCGGCCCGGCGCCGTCGAGGACCATCGACAGGCTGGCGGTTCCGCTCGCCTGCGCGAACGTGTCGGGCGCGAACGCGAGCAGCATCTCGCCGGCGAGCTCGCCCTGGACGATGACCGCCCACGACGTCGGCGTCAGGCCGGAGAACGTCACGCCGCCGGCGACGCTGAGCGGCGCCGTCGAGCGCTGGTAGCCGTCGTCGACCTCGACCGAGAGGCCGGTGAGCGAGAGCTTGCCGTTCGAGAAGTCGATGCGGCCGCTGGGCACGCGCAGCATCGCGTCCTGGCCGGAGAGGCGCAGGGCGACGTCGTAGAGATCGAGGCTGACCTGCGCGTGCGGCAGCTTGGCCGAGCCCGTGATGCGCGCGGTGAGCTCGGCGTTGCCGGTCGTGCGGTCGAAGAACTCGCCGAGGAGCGGCTGCGCCTTGAGCAGGTCGAGGCGCCCGCGGGCGGCGAGGTCGAGCTTCGCCTCGCTGGCCTCGCCCTCGACGGTGATCTCGCCCATCGGCGTCGACAGCCGCGCCGGCGCGGTCAGGCGCGCGCGCGCGCCGTCCCAGGTCACCTGGAGCGGCGCGACCGCGCGGATCGCGAGCGGCACCGGCTGTCCGTCGGGCCCCTCGGCCTCGCTGACGACGGAGAGATCGGCGAGATCGAGCATCACCGAGAGCGGCGCCTTGCCGGGACCGGACGTGCCCAGCTCGGTCTTCACCTGCACGCGGCCCGTGCCCCACACCTGGGTGCCGGGCGGGGCGCCGAGCGCCTTCAGATCGACGAAGACGTCGGCCTCGAGCTGGGTGACGTGCGCCGTGAGCTCGAGCGGGTAGGGCGCGCGCGTGCCGAGCGTGCCGCTGACGTTGACACGGCCGTCGAGGAAGCTGCCGCTGAAGCGGACGAAGCCGGGCCCCGCGGGCGCGAGCGTGAGGTCGCCGTCGCCCAGGTAGCCGCCCTTCAGCCACGCCCGGGACAGGCGGAGCGTGCCTTCGAGCTGCGGGGCGTCGACCGTGCCGCCGACCGCGAGCCCGGCGGTGTCGACCAGCGCATCGGCCTCGAGCTCGACGCCCGCCAGCGCGAGCAGCGCGCCCAGGGGCAGGTGCGAGACCTGGAGCTGTCCGCCGAGGTTCTGCCGCCCGTCGGCCGAGACGGCGCCGGCGATCTCGCCGCCCTTCTGCCGCGTCGCGCGCAGGATCGCGCAGCGCCCGCTGCTGGTCCCGCCGACCTTGAGGCACGCGTCGACGATCGGCCGCGCGATCGCCGACGGGCTCTTGTTGTGGCAGCCGAGCGACGTTGGCTTCTGGTTGAGCCAGACCGCGACGTCCTGGAGCGTCTCGCCCAGCGCGACGACCTTGTCGGCGCAGGCCCAGCCCTCGAAGACCATGCGCCTGGGATCGAGCGGGCCGCGCATCGTCACGTTCGCCGACAGCTTGCCGGCGAGGACCTGGCTCACGGTCTTGATCTTCGCGAGGTCGACGTTGGTCGCGACGACCTTGAGCGGGTTCAGGTGGACGCTCGGCTGGACCTGGACGCTGCCGCTGAAGCGCAGGTTGCCGAGCGAGCGCGACGTCGCGCTGACGATGCGCACGATGTTGTTCTCGAAGTGGATCGTGCCGCGCAGGTCGCCGAGCACCGGCACCCCGCGGAAGTTGACCTCGCTCTGCACGCGCAGGTTCGAGACGCTGCCGCCGATCTGCACGCGCGTGGTGCCGCTCGTCGTGCGCCGCGGCGGCGGCGGCGGTTGCTGGGCCTGCCGCGTGTTCGAGCTCGGCGAGGAGTGGGGCAGGCGCGAGCGAAGCGAGCGCTTCCGGGGCAGCACCCGCGACGAGCCGAGCGAGGCTTCGATCGACCGGCTGCCGGTGCGCCGCGTCGGACGCAGGGAGCGGCGAGGCTGCGCCTTCGCCGGGGCCACCGCGGCCTTGGTCGCCTTGGCCGGCGCCTTCGCGCGCTTCTTCGCCCGGCTGCCGCTCTGGAGGAGCTGGATGAACGCCTCGAGGTTGCCGATGTTGACGTCGGCCGCGCAGCCGTCCTCGACGGCGAGCTCGGCGCCGCCGGTCAGGAACGTGCACTTGACCAGCGTGCCGACGAGGTTCGGCATCGAGAAGCGCACGCCCTCGACGTGCACCTTCTCGAGCGACTTGTCGAGGTAGAGCTGACCGCGGTCGATGTCGAGGTGGCCGAGGCGGAGGTCGATGCGGTCGACCGAGATGCCGTAGGTCGTGTCACCCTTGCGCCGGAGCGCGTGGAAGCTGCCCGAGAGCCGCCCCGAGCCGAGCGCGCGCAGGGCGGCGGGCGGCATCCACGGCGCCATGTCGATCGCCTCGTCGATGCCGATGTCGGAGTCGACCCAGTACGGCGACCGATCCGAGCCGTCGCCGCCCCACTTGGCCGAGAGCCGCACGCGCCCGTCGGCGCCGCGCGCGATGAACTCGTCGACCGAGCCCTCGTCGACGGCGAGGTCGTAGACGCCGTGGAGCGCGTCGAGGCGCAGCTCGAGCGGCGGCTCGAGGGCCGACAGCTTGTACTCGAGGCCCGTCGCCTTGATGGCGACCGACGGGTAGAAGATGATCGGGCCGGTGACGGTCGCCTCGAGCGTGACCGCCTCGCCGCTGATGTCGGGATCGATCGACTGGCGCAGGAGCGCGCCCGCGTTCTCGATCTTCGCGGTGACGTCCCAGATGCCGCCGTACGGCGTGTCCCAGTAGTCGATCATCGAGCCGTCGAGCGTCGCGCGCGCGCCGTTCTTGGTCTCGACGACGACGTCGAAGCGGAGCGTGTTGGCGACGGGATCGGTCGGCCACCCGCCGGGGAGCTGCGCCAGCCGGTTCACCTCGAGGCGCTTCACCGGGAACGAGTACTCGCCCTTCGGCTTCCACGCGCCGTCCTTGCCCTTCTCGTAGTAGAGGTCGATCTGGCCCTCGCCGCCGGTGAGCCGGAGCGACGTGTACATCTTGGGGACGAGCGGGTCCGACGGATCCATGTAGAGGAAGCCGGTGCCGGAGACGTCGGCGACGGTGCCGCGGAACAGGTACGCCTCGCCGACCGGCTTCGTGCGGATCTCGACGTCGACCGAGCGGATCTCGAAGTCGCGCAGATCCCAGAGCGGCGACGACGCCGCGAACACGCCGGCGTGGAACCCGGCCTCGCGCCGGCCGTAGAACGCCGCGATGAGCGAGAACACGGTGATGTCGTAGTCGTGCAGCGGATACGGCTCGGTCACCTCGCTCAGGAGGACCTCGCCGCCGTGCAGGACGACCTTGCGCAGGACGAAGTCGTGGCGCCCGAACATGAGCGAGTGCAGATCGAGCTCGCCGGTGACCTTCTCGGTGCGCACGACGCTCTCGCCTTCGCCGTCCCAGATCTGGACGCCGCGCAGCGTGACCGGGAGCCAGCCGCCGTTCACGACCTTGGGTAGCTCCGACATCGGCCACTCGATCGACTTGATCTCGATCTTCCCGCGCATGCGGGCGTTCATCATCTGGCACAGGTTCTGGGCCAGGTCCGGCCCCTCGAACTGGATGCGCACGACCGCGAGCGCGCTGCCCAGGAGCACGACGAGCGTCAAGGCGACTCCGGCGATCCACCAGCGGAGCCGACGTCGCCGCCGGATCGGAGGCCGGGCGGAGGACAAGGGAGCCGAAATTACCACGTGTCCAGCTTCCTCAGCCGCAGCAGGACCCGGGCGTCGCCCGAGGATCGGCCCTCGCAGCTGCGCTCGACCGGCGGCCCCGGGTCGAGGACGCAGTCATAGGTGCCCTCGAGGCCCGGCACGGTGTAATGGACTCCCTCGAGCCGCAGGCGGTTGGCTCGCTCGACGACCAGCGTGCCGGCGTCGACGCGGAGGCGCTCGAGCGCGAGCTCGGGGCTGCCGACGCGCACGAGGCCGTCGGCGGCCGTGTCGAGGCCGAGGCTCACCTTGCCGCGCAGCGTGTGGCCGAGCTCGCGCCGCACGTCGGGGCGGAGCCACGGCGCGAGGTCGATCGGCGCCTCGGTCGCGATCGCCGCGGTCACCCACGTCGGCGCCGCTCCATCGCGCCCGCCGCCCCAGCGCGCCGACGCGCGCAGGCTCCCGCCCGCGACGCTCCCGACGACCTCCGCCAGCTCGCCGTCGCCGGTGTGCAGATCGTGCAGGAGCGCGAGCGGCGGGACCTCGAGCTCGACGGGCGGCTCGATCGCGAGGGCGTGACGGAGGCCGGAGATGCGCACGGCGAGCCGAGAGTCACGTCCGAAATGGCCCGTGGGCCAGTATTCGCGCAGGGCGCCGGCGACGTGCACGCGCTCGCCGCCGGCGAGCCGCACCTCCCCCTCGAGCTCCACGGTGGCGCCGTCCGTCTG
>JAIOII010001701.1 GCA_019912685.1 Kofleriaceae bacterium | reverse complement strand
GACGAACGCGGTGCGCGCGGCGCGATCGACGACGAGCTGCGCCGCCTCCGGGCCGATCGCCACGCGCGCGATGGCGTCCCCCTTGCCGTCGACCTTCACCAGGTCGCCGCTGTCGGCATCGAGGACGAGCGCGCCGTCCAGCGCGAAGCTCGGAGGCAGCCGATCCTCGTCGTGGATCACCATGCGCCTGGCATGGGCTCGCGGGGCGAGGAGGACGGCGGCGGAGGAGACGGCGAGGACGGTGGCCAGCGAGGTTCGCGCGCGCATCATCACGGCAAACGCACGACAACGTGGGTGGTTCTCGGGTTTCGCGCGCGAACGCAGGCCTTACACGGGACCGGGTGCGCGCCTGTGCGTATAGTTGGCCCGTGATCGCGCAACGTCCCGAGATCACGACGCCCCGCATCTGCCTCGCCCTCTACGGTCCCGAGGACGCGTCGCGCCTCCGCGACCACGTCAGCCGCAACGAGCCGCACCTGGCGCGCTGGTCGCCCGCGCACCCCGAGGGCTACGTGACCCACGCCTACTGGGAGGCGCGCGGGAAGAAGAACGTCGAGGAGGCCGAGGCCGGCAAGGCCTTCCGCTTCGCGATCACGTGGATCGATCAGCGGGGCGGACCCCTGCTCGGCATGATCGCGCTCACCGACCTCGCGCGCGGCCCCCAGCAGTGGGCCAACCTCGGCTACGGGCTCGACGAGCGCGAGCAGGGCAAGGGCATCATGGTCGAGGCGGTGAAGGCGCTGTGCGCCTGGGCCTTCGACGACCTCCGGCTGCACCGCATCACGGCGAGCTACATGCCGACCAACGAGCGCTCGGCCCGGGTGCTGCGGCGCGCGGGCTTCGCGGTCGTCGGCTACGCGCGCGACTACCTCTTCATCAACGGCGCCTGGCGCGATCACGTGCTCACGGCGCTGGTCGATCCCGAGGACCGTCCGCCCGGGGCGAAGTCCGGTCCCGGGTGACGAGCTGTAAGCCCGGGCGTCGCGCGAGCGTTCTGGGGGCGTGCGCGTCACACACCTCGGCCTGATCTCGTCCCTCGTGTTCCTCGCGTCGTGCGCCATGGGGGGCATGGCCAAGTCGCCGGCCATGACCTCCGCCGCCGTCGGCGCCGCACCCTCCGGAGCGCCGACGGTCACGGCCTCCGACGCGACGACCACGCAGATCCCCGAGCAGCTCGTCGTCGAGGGCTCGCTCGTCGTCGAGGTCGGCGAGGTCGGTGACATCGTCCCCGGGCTGCGCACGTTCGTCGAGGCCGCGGGCGGCCGCGTGATCACCGAGCAGGTCTCGGGCGGCGAGACGTCGTGGAGCGCGACCCTGAAGCTGCGCCTGCCGCCGGCGCAGGTCGAGCCCGTCGTCGCGTGGCTCGCGGGGCGCGGCGACATCCTCGACAAGCGCATCAACGCGACCGACGTGTCGCGCGAGCTGTTCGATCAGGAGCTCGCGCTCGAGAACCTCACGGCGACGAGCGATCGCCTGCAGGCGCTGCTCGCCCAGCCGGGGCTCGGCATGAACGACGTCCTGGCGATCGAGAAGGAGCTGACGCGCATCCGCGGCGAGATCGAGGCGATCAAGGGTGCGCAGCGCTTCCTGAAGGATCGCGTCGCGCTCGCCACGCTCGACGTGTCGCTGCGGCGGCGCGACGGCGCGATCGTCACGGTCGCGCGCGCCAAGTTCTATCCCGGCGTGCGCGTGACCTCGCTGACCCTCCTCGATCCCGAGGGCCGGCAGCGCACGCGGTTCGGCGGCAGCCTGGTGCTGCACTCGATCCTGCGCAACCACAGCCTCGAGGTCGACCTGTACGAGGCCGCGCCCGCGATGGACGGCAGCGGCGCGAAGGCGGCGGTGATCGCGACGACCGGCGGCGCGGCGTACTCCGACTTCCTCGGCGGCGGCCGCCGGCGCACGCTCAACCCCTACCTCGGTCTGCGCGCCGGCTACGCGTACCTCGACAGCTCGCGGTTCGTGATCCAGGCCGAGGCCGGCCTCGAGCTGTGGAAGAGCCGGCACGCGGTCATCGACGCGAGCGTCCGCGGCACCGGGCTCATCGGCAAGAACCCCGACGCCGCGGTGGTGGCGTCGACGGGCGTCGTCGTCGCGTTCTGACGGGGGACCCTGTATCGTGCGCCGATGCGCACCCTCGTCACGGGTGCCACCGGCACCGTCGGTGGCGCGATCGTCCAGCAGCTGCTCGGCGCGGGGCGCGAGGTGCGCGTGCTCGTGCGCGACGTGGCGCGCGCGAAGGCGATCCTCCCGGCCGGCATCGAGCTCGTCGCCGGTGACGTCACCGACGCGGCGTCGGTGACGGCGGCGGTCGCCGGCTGCGCCGCCGTGTTCCACACGGCGGGGTTACCGGAGCAGTGGCTGCGCGATCCGGCGCGCTTCACGGAGGTGAACGTCGGCGGCTCGTCGCACGTCGGCGAGGCGGCGCTCGCGGCCGGGGTGCAGGCGTTCGTGTACACGAGCACGATCGACGTGCTCGAGTGGAAGCGCGGCGAGGCCTTCGACGAGCGCACGCTGGCGACGGCGCCCAAGGGCTCGTACTACGAGCGCTCCAAGCAGGAGGCGGATCGCGCGATGGTCGCGCTCCAAGAGCGCGGGCTGCCGGTGCGGTACGCGCACCCCGCGGCGGTGTTCGGTGACGCGCCGGCCCTGACGCCGGGGCTGAACGATCTGCTCGTGCGGCTCCTGCGCGGGAAGGTGCCGATGATCCTGCCCGGCGGCATCCCGGTGGTGCTCTCCGAGGACGTCGCGCGCGGACACCTGTTGCTCGAGCGAGCGCCGGTCGGCGCGCGCGCGATCTTCAGCGAGCGGTTCGTCTCGCTGGTCGAGCTCGCGCAGGAGCTGGTGCGGGCGGCAGGACGCGGCAAAGTTCCGCGCGTCCTGCCGGTGTGGCTGGCGAAGCTCGTGAGCGTGACCGGCGAGGGGCTGGCGAAGCTCACGCGGCGCCCGCCGCTCATCCCCGCCGGTCAGCTGCAGTTCCTGCTCGAGGACGTGCATCCGTCGGCGGAGTGGGCGCGGCGCGAGCTGGGCTGGGTGCCCGTGCCGTTCGCCGAGGCGATGACCCGGGCGGTCGCCGCCTTCCGTGCACGGGGCTGGTGGAACGAGTAGTCTGCTGCAATGGGGTCCGGCTCGGGCGAAGATCCAGCCAGTGACGAGACCGCACCGCTGCGCGGCTCGGGCGCGACCGAGCAGTACGGCGCGACGGTGACGGCGGGTGGTGGCGTGCGCGCGAACGGTGATGGCGCGACGCTGCGTCCCGGTGACCAGATCGATCGGTTCGTGCTGCTCGAGCAGCTCGGGGCGGGCGGCATGGGCGTGGTGTACGCGGCGCGCGACGCCGACCTCGAGCGCAAGGTCGCGATCAAGGTGCTGCGCGCGAAGCACGGGCAGGCGCCCAGCGCCGCGATGCGCGCGCGGCTCTTGCGCGAGGCGCAGGCCGCGGCGCGGCTCTCGCACCGCAACGTCGTGACGGTGCACGAGGTCGGCGCCGTCGAGGACGGGCCGGCGGCGGGGCAGATCTTCGTCGCGATGGAGCTCGTCGACGGGGAGACGCTGACCAGGTGGCAGGGCCAGCCGCGCGCCTGGCGCGACGTCGTGGCGATGTACCTCCAGGCGGCGCGCGGGCTGGCGGCGGCGCACGCGGCCGGGCTCGTGCATCGTGACTTCAAGCCCGACAACGTGCTCGTGGGCAAGGACGGCGAGGCGAGGGTCACGGACTTCGGGCTCGCGGCGGTGGACGGAGAAGGCGCCGCCGAGGGACGCCTCGGGCCTCGGGCCTCGGGCCTCGGGTCGGAGGCCTCGGGCCTCGGGGGTGCGACACCGACGCCGGTGGGGGCGCTCTCGCCGATGACGCCCGGCGAGCGGTTGACGTCGACGGGCGACGTGATGGGGACGCCGCTGTTCATGGCGCCCGAGCAGCGCCGCGGGCGGACGGTGGATGCGCGCGCCGATCAGTACGCGTTCTGCGTGGCGCTGTTCCGCGCGCTCTACGGCGTGTACCCGTTCGGCGTGGGTAGCGAGGAGGCGCTGGCGAAGCGCGCCGAGGCGTTCGAGCTCGAGGCCGTGTCGAGGCGCGGCGTGCCGAAGGCCGTGTACCGGTCGGTCGCGCGCGGCCTGCAGCCGGACGCGGGCGCGCGGTGGCCCGACATGGCGGCGCTGATCGTCGAGCTGGAGAGGTCGCTCGGTGGGTCGCGACGGGCGGTCTTCGTGGCTGCGGGCGGCGCAGCGGCGGCGGTGGCGGCCGGCGTCGCGTTCGTCGCGCTGGGCGGCGGCCGGAGCGGGGGACCGGTCTGCAGCACGGGTGAGCGCGAGCTCGAGACGGTGT
>JAIOII010001700.1 GCA_019912685.1 Kofleriaceae bacterium | reverse complement strand
ACCCGGCGTCGCGTACCACGCCAGCGCCGACGGCATGGCGGAGCCGCCGGACGCGGCCGCGCCCCGGACGCTGCGGCGAATCTGCCGCCCCCGCTGACGCGGTCGCCCGCTTTCAGTAGAGGCGGTGGAGGTGCATGCCGCGGTAGTAGTTGGCCAGGATCTCGGCGTGCGACTTGCCGGCCTGGGCCATGCCGATGGCGCCGACCTGATCCATGCCGACGCCGTGGCCGAAGCCGGCGCCGCGGAACGTGAAGCCCGACGGGGTCGCCTTCACGGCGAAGAGGGATGACTTGAGGCCGCCGAGGAGGCGGCGGAGGTGGAGGTCGCCCTCGGCGACGACGGTCGCCTTCGTGCCGACGACGCGCAGCGCCTGCACGCGGCCGCTGCGCCCGCGGCGCACGACCTCGAGCGCGGTGACGGTGCCGACCGACGGGTAGACGCGCGCGACGTACGCCGACAGGTCCTTCGTCGAGGTCTCGACGGTCCAGCGGAAGTGCTTCTTGCCCCACCGCGACGACCCGCTCCAGAACGCGTCGGGCGAGGCGGCGAGGAACGCGTCGAGGTTCTTCTCGTCGATCACGGCGAAGCGCTCGGCGAGCTTCCGGTCCGTCGTGTCGGCGCGGCCGCGCAGCGACGGGTCGGGCGTGCCGCCCCAGATCGCGTCGTTGTCCTCGGTGCGGCCGCCGGCCGAGGCGCTGTAGCGCGCGTCGACGAGGCCGCCGCCGTCGCGCAGCATCACCATGCCGCGCGTCCGCTCGACGGCGCGCGTCGTGCGCGGGTGCTCCTTGCCGGCGCCGGCGTAGACCTGGCACTGCTGCGTCGAGCACAGGAGGTACGGCTCGGTCAGGTTGCGCCGCCCGATCTTCTCGAGCAGCTCGGTGCGCGCCGCGATCGCCTGCGCCTCGAGCGCCGCCTCGGGCGCGTCGGGGAAGATCTCCGACGGCACCAGGCCCGCGAGCAGCTTGTCCTCGGGGACCGCGTTCACCGCCGTCAGCGTGCCGTCGGAGCCGAAGGTCACGTACACGGCGCCCCAGTAGCGGCGGTCCTCCTTGCCGGTCGCGAGCTGCGAGCCGCCGGTGTTGGTCGGCACGTCGCGCACGGTGATCGTGTCGCCGGCGCGCGCCGGCCGGAACCACAGGACCGACGGGTTCGAGACCGCGGCGTCGCCGGCGCGCGCGACGATCGTGCCGCGCGGTCGCCGCACGAGCTCGCGGTGCACGGTGGTCACGACGCCGTGCGCGAGGGCGATCGCCTTCGCCTTCGCGGCGCCCTTGCCGGGCGCGACCGGCGCCACCGCGATCAGGTGCTCGCGGGTGTCGATGACCTCGCCGTCGACGGCGAAGAGCGTGCCGATCTCGAAGCCGTGCGGCTCGAGCCCCCGCTTGGTCCACGTCGCCTGCGCCTGCGCGATGCCGGTCGCGTCGTCGGGCGCGAGCCGCTCGACGACGGTCCACTCGCGGAGCTCGGCGGCCGCCGCGCCCTCGCTCGTCACCTCGACCGACGTCGCGCCGGCGATCCGCGTCGCGCTGCCGCCGTCGCCGTCGGGCAGGATGACGAGCCCGCCCGGCGCCGAGAGCCTCACCTCGCGCTGCCCGCTCATCACCTCCACCGTCACGAGCGGCAGGCCGTCGTCGGTGAACGTGAAGCGGCTCGAGTAGAGGATGCGCAGCTTGTCGGCGGTCGACGTCTCGTCGGCGCGCGCCGGGCCCACGACGGAGAGAACCGCGACCGCAGCGACCAGAGACCGGGGCATCCCCCGACGCTACGGAAGGCCGCGGTCGGGGGCAAAAATCCGGCTGCGGATGAAGTGCAGGTTCATGAAGTTGATCGTGAAGTGGCAGGCGATCGCGCCGCCCAGGTCACCGGTCAGCTCCACCAGCCCGCCGAAGACGAGGCCCATGACGAGCGCCCACGCCGTCCACGGCAGGAAGCGCTTGCTCGGCCCGATGTGCAGGAGCCCGAACAGGATCGCCTGGGGCACGAGGCCGATCCACGGCATCAGCGCCCCGCGGAAGAAGACCTCCTCGCCGACCGAGCTGAACACCGCGAGGATGAAGACCTCGCGCCCGCTGATGTCGCCGAGGAGCGCGTGGAACTCGTCGTGGAGCTGCCGGCCCCAGGCCGAGCGCATCGTCACGAGCCGGCTGGCGTAGACGACCGCGAGCCCGACGGCGACGCCGAGGAGCGGCGACACGACGTGCCACCACAGCGCGCGCTCCTCGACCGCCCGGTACACGTCGGCGTCGCCGCGGCCCGAGGAGAGCAAGAGCCCGACGAGCGCGAGCGCCCCGTACAGCCCGATGATGAGGGTCGCCCGGCTGTGCGGCGGTGCGGGACTTCCCTCCATCATGAGCCTGCTACTATGCCCCATAATCCGGTCATGCGCCTGGCCACGATCACACTCGTCGTGGTGGCTACCTCGGCGATATCCGCGGCGAGCGCCCTCGCCGACGACGCGGTCGCATGCGACGCGGGCACGACCGCGATCGTCGTCGACACGAAGCGCCGCGTGCTCACGCTCTGCGAGCGCGGGAAGGCCACCGCGAGCTTCCCGGTCGCGATCGGCGCCAGCGGCGCCGGCAAGGAGAAGGAAGGCGACGACAAGACGCCGCTCGGGACCTACACCCTCGGTGCGCCGCGACGCTCGAGGGCGTACGGCACCTTCATCCCGATCGGCTTTCCGACCGCGGAGCAGAAGAAGCGCGGCGTCACCGGCGGCGCGATCGGCATCCACGGCCCCGATCGCCGCGTGCGTGCGCTCGGGCGCATCGCGGTTGCCGTGGGATGGACGCGTGGCTGCGTGGCGGTTTCCAGTGATGTCGAGATGAGGTCGATCTCCCGCTGGGTTTCGGTCAACAAGGCGCGCGGCCCGCTATCGATCCAAATTCGATAGCGATCTAGACGCGTTGCGTCGCCTACAGCGGCTCCGACGGAGAAGTGCCGTCTGTGTGCGCTCTTACGTGGGTAACGCACTGCACAAAAACGCTGGCAACTTATGTTGCCACTCATGTAGGGTGCTCGGCGAGGGAGGCTTCGGCCATGCATCGCCACGCGCACGCGCCCGTGTCGTGTCTGTGTCTTTCTGCGCTCGCATTCGCGGGCTGCACGTCGTTCACCCCGGATGATCCACCACCGGTCATCCACGCGCGGTTCGATCCCGACGCGAAGGTGATCCCGATGCCGTCGGACGTCCTGCGCGACGACGACGTCGGACGGCTCGATCTGCCGATCGACGACACGCTGACACCCGCGGAGCAGGAGCTCTACACGTACCTCAACACGCTCGACGGGTGGTCGAGCGCGTCGGCGGCGAAGGTCGAGTTCACGGCGCCGATCGCGCCGGGCACGATCACCGACCGCACGCTGCAGGTGTGGAAGTGGGGCGGCACGCCCCAGCCCGTCACCGACGCGCGCGTGACGATCGCCGCCGACGAGCGCTCGCTCACGATCGATGCCCCGCGCCACGGCTGGGAGCGCGGCGCGCAGTACGTCGTGGTCCTGCGCGGGCAGGAGGACGGCGTCGAGGGCAAGCTCGGCGAGCGCGTCGAGTGCGACGCCGCGTTCTACTTCCTGCGCCAGACCGAGCCGCTCGACACCGCCGCGCACGCGCGCGCCTTCCCCGGCGCGAACGCCGCCGAGCGCGCCGACAACGCGAAGAAGCTCGAGGACCTCCGCCAGGAGCTCGCGCCGCAGTTCGACTGGCTCGAGGGTCGCGGCATCCCGCGCAGCGACGTCGCCGCGGTGTGGCGCTTCACGGTGACGACGCGCGTCGAGCTCGCGATGGACAAGGCGTCGCAGCGGATGCCGCTGCCGATCCAGCTGCTCCTCGATCCGCACACCGGCAAGATCGATCTGCCCACCGCCGAGTGGGACAGCGCCGTCGAGGCCGAGGTGAAGTACCGCCTGCGCGAGTACGAGGGCTTCGCGACGTCGGCGGACATGATCTTCCAGCTCACCGGGCGCGTGCAGCCGGCGTCGGTGACCGCCGAGACGGTGCAGCTCTGGCGCCTCGGCTCGCCCTCGATGCGCGTGCCGGCGACGGTGCGGCTCATGGAGGACGGGGAGGGCGTCGCGGTGCGCCCCGAGGTGCAGCCGCTCGCCGAGGGTACGAGCTACGCGGTCGTCGTCACCGACGGCGTGAAGGACATGGCGGGCGATCCGATCGTCGCGATGCCGGCGGGCGCGCTGCTCAAGGCGCAGGCGGCGATCGCCGAGGCGGGGCTGTCGAAGGTCGGCGTCGTCCCCGACGAGGACGCCGAGAAGATCGAGGGCGCGCGCACGCTCCTCGCCCCGCTGCTCGACGAGATCGGGCGCGACGACGTCGTCGCGGCCTGGCCGTTCACGACGATGATGGTGAAGCCGCGCGTCGACGACATGGTGCGGCGCGCGGCCACGGTCGGCGTCGCGACCACGCCGGGCGATCTCGTCACGCGCACCCCGGCGCAGGCGACGGCCGACTTCGCGCTCGGCATCTCGTCGCTCCTCAACGTCGACCGCGTCGTGCACGGCACGATCGAGTCGCCGTACTACCTCGACGAGACGACGCGCGGGCTGCGCGAGGACGGCGGCTACCGCGTCGACAAGGTCGCGTTCACGATGACCGTGCCGCGCAACGTGCAGGCGAGCCGGCCGGTGCCGGTCGTCATCTTCGGCCACGGCATCATGACCGAGCGCCGCTTCGTGCTCGCGCTCGGCGACATGTTCGCGTCGAAGGGCTTCGCCGCCGTGGCGATCGACCTGCCGTTCCACGGCACGCGCACGGTGTGCACATCGAACAGCCCGATCTCGGTGGTCAACCCGCAGACCGGCGAGGTCACGTCCTTGCCGCCGTGCCAGAGCGGCACGACGTGCAACGCGCAGGGCCGCTGCGTCGACGCGACCGGGCAGGGCAACCGGCTCGCGATGTGGCCGGTGATCAACTACCCGGTCGCCTCGGGCGCGGCGTTCCTCGAGGTCGATCACATCGTCAACACCAAGGACCACTTCGACCAGTCGCTCGTCGACCTCGGCGCGATCGAGCGCTCGCTGCGCACCGGCAACTGGACCGGCGTCCTCGGGGCGCCCGTCGACACGTCGCGCATCATGTACGCCGGTCAGTCCCTCGGCGGCATCCTCGGCGCGACCTTCCTCGCCGGTGCGCCCGACGTGCGCCGCGCCGTCCTCAACGTGCCGGGCGCCGACCTCGTCGACATGTTCGACGAGTCGTCGGTGTTCGGGCAGCAGGTCGACGGCCTGTTCACGCGCCTCGACGTCCCGCGCGAGTCGTACGAGGGCGAGCGCTTCCTCAACGTCGCGCGCTGGGTGGTCGACGCCGTCGACCCGGCCAACCTGGGCGCGGCGACCGGCGCGCGCGACCTGCTCATCCAGATGGCGACGCTCGACTTCATCATCCCGAACCCGTACACGCGCACGCTCGAGCGCGTGACCGGGGCGCCGCGGCGCGACTACATCGCCGAGCACGCCTTCCTGGTGATCCCGATCGAGCCGGAGGCGGGGCGCGGCGGCCGCGAGATGGTCATGTTCCTGAACGGGGAGGCGCTGCCATGACGACGACGACGATGACGACGACGCTCCGCGCCTTCCTGGCGGTCGGCCTCCTCGCCGCGGCGAGCGGCACGCCGGCGGCGAGGCCGACGACGAGCTTGCCGCTCGCCCACGCGAGGTCGACATGGGGCGGCGT
>JAIOII010001699.1 GCA_019912685.1 Kofleriaceae bacterium | reverse complement strand
CGGCGTCGAGCAGCGCGCCGGCGCGCGTGCGGTGACGGGCCGCCTCCTCGCGCAGCTCCTTCGCCCGCCCCTCGTGCCGGCGCCGGTCCGCGGCCGAGACGTCGTCGCACACGCGCGTGCCCTGCAGCCGCTCGCCCCCCGACGTCGTCTGCTCGCTCTCCGGCGCGGTCTGGCACTGGTAGTCCGCGCCGCGCTGGCGCGCGGCCTCGGCGGCCTGGTCCTCGCGCGTCGCCGCCTGCTCCAGGCGGTCGGCCTCCGTGATGTAGGCCTCGTAGCTGACGCCCGGCCGGGGCTGCGGCGCCGCCGGCGGCTTCCCGCTGCGACAGCCCGGGACCACGCTCGCGAGCACGACGATCGAGAGGAGGCGCATGGCGAAGTCTACTCCCTCACCGCACGAGCGACGCGTAGCCGGCGGCGAAGTCGATGACGCAGACCGTGCGGAACCGCGCATGAGGGCCACATCCGACGCCCACTTGCTCGTAGCGGCGGTCGACGAACGCCTTGCGGTGGCCGCGGTCGGGGACGCCGTCGTCGATGAGCAGGTACACGACCACGAGCCGCGGGTCCGAGAACGCGACCGCGATGTTCTCGCCGCCGGGCCCCTGGAGGATGCCGTAGCGGGCGACGCGATCGAGCGGGGACTCGCCGCCGGCGCCGAAGTGATCGAGGACGCCGCGCTTGCCGATGTCGGCGGCGTGATCCTCGGCGGCGCGCGCCAGCCCGGGCTCCCAGCGCAGGGCGGGAAGCGGCCTGGTGCGCTCGAGCAGCCGGATCGCCTCCTCGAGCGGCTTCGCGCCTTCCTTGGTGCGGATCGGGTCGCGGCCCTCGAGGCGCAGGAGCTTGCCGTCGTACGCCGCGCGCAGGGCGCGCAGGTGCTGCGCGTAGGCCGGCGGGTCGGCGCGCAGCAGGTTGATCTCGCGCGCGACGCCGCGCTCGAGCGCGTCGTTCGCGACCGATGGCGCGCCGGCCGGCGCGTCACGACGCGTCGCGGCGCCGCGCGAGGCGCAGCCGACCACGACACAGACCACGACGAACAGTTGTACAAACGCTCGCATGGGTCGCAAGGAAGACGCGCTGGCGTATCACAGTCGTGGGCGGCGCGGGAAGATCGAGGTCGTCCCGACCAAGCCGCTCGTGAGCCAGATGGATCTGTCGCTCGCGTACACGCCCGGCGTCGCCGAGCCGTGCCTCGCGATCGCCGCCGATCCCGACGCGAGCTGGGAGTACACGGCGCGCGGCAACCTCGTCGCCGTCATCTCCAACGGCACGGCCGTCCTCGGGCTCGGCGACATCGGCGCCGCCGCCGGCAAGCCGGTGATGGAGGGCAAGGCGTGCCTGTTCAAGAAGTTCGCCGACATCGACGTGTTCGATCTCGAGATCGCCGAGAAGGACGTCGACAAGCTCGTCGACATCGTCGCCGCGCTCGAGCCGACGTTCGGCGGCATCAACCTCGAGGACATCGCCGCGCCCGCGTGCTTCGAGGTCGAGGAGAAGCTGCGCGCGCGCCTCTCGATCCCGGTGTTCCACGACGACCAGCACGGCACCGCGATCATCACCGGCGCCGGCCTCCTCAACGCCGCCGGCATCGCCGGCAAGGCGCTCGCCGACATCCGGGTCGTCGTCTCCGGCGCCGGCGCCGCCGCCATCGCGTGCGTCGACTTCTTCGTCGCGCTCGGGCTGCGCCGCGAGCACGTGATCCTCTGCGACTCGAAGGGCGTCGTGCACGCGGCCCGCGACGACCTCAATCGCCACAAGCGCCGCTTCGCGATCGCCGACGACGGTCGGCGCACGCTCGCCGACGCGATGGTCGGCGCCGACCTGTTCATGGGGCTGTCGGTCGCCGGCGTCGTCACGCCCGCGATGCTCCTCACCATGGCGCCGCGCCCGATCATCTTCGCGCTCGCCAACCCCGACCCGGAGATCTCGTTCCCCGACGCCGTCGCCGCGCGCCCCGACGCGCTCGTCGCCACCGGCCGCTCCGACTATCCCAACCAGGTCAACAACGTCCTCGGCTTCCCCTACATCTTCCGCGGCGCCCTCGACGTGCGCGCCCGGAGCGTGAGCGAGGAGATGAAGATCGCCGCCGCCCGCGCGCTCGCCGAGCTCGCGCACGAGCCGGTGCCGGAGGCCGTGGTCGCGGCGTACGGCGGCAAACCGATCCGTTTCGGGCCCGACTACTTCATCCCCAAGCCGTTCGATCCGCGCGTCCTCTGGTGGGTGGCGCCGGCCGTCGCCGAGGCGGCGATGAGCTCGGGCGTCGCGCGCACGCCGATCGATCCCGCCGAGTACCGCGATCGCCTGACGCGCAAGGGCTCGAACGCCGCCTACTCGATCATGCGCGGCATGTCGCGCACGGCGAAGGAGGACCCGCGGCGGATCGTCTTCCCCGAGGCCGGCAACCTGCGCGTCCTGCGCGCGGTGCAGCAGATCGTCGACGAGGGCATCGCCCGCCCGGTGCTGCTCGGCCGCACCGCCGAGATCGAGGCCTTGTGCAAGGAGTCGTCGCTCGACGTGCTCGCGCATGCCGAGCTCCTCGATCCGACGGCGCCCGAGACCGCGGCCCTCACCGAGCGCTACGCCCAGCGCCTCGCCGAGCTGCGCTGCCGGAAGGGCGTGACGCTCGCGCAGGCGCGCAGCCTCGTCCGCCAGAGCAACTACTTCGGCGTGATGATGCTCGAGGCCGGCGACGTCGACGGCCTCGTCGGCGGCTTCAAGCGCACGTACCCCGACAGCGTCCGCCCGGCGCTGCAGGTGCTCGGCATGGCGCCCGGCGTGAAGGTCGCGGTCGGCATGTACATGATGGTGCTGCAGAACTCGGTGAAGTTCTTCGGCGACACGGTCTTCAACATCGATCCCGACGCCGAGCAGCTCGCCGACATCGCCGTGCAGATGGCCGACGCCGTCGCCGGGTTCGGCGTGACGCCGCACGTCGCCATGATCTCGTACTCGAACTTCGGCTCGGTCCGGCACGGCGACGTCGATCGCATCCAGCGCGCGCTCGCGATCGCGCGCGCGCGCCGACCCGAGCTCGAGATCGACGGCGAGATGCAGCCGGAGATCGCGCTCGACGAGGATCGCCGCCGCGAGACCTTTCCGTTCACGACGCTCACGCGGAACGCCAACGTGCTCGTGTTCGGCAACCTCGCCGCCGGCAACGCGGCGTATCAGACGCTCGAGTGCCTCGGCGGCGGCGCCGCGGTCGGACCCATCCTGCTCGGCGTGTCGAAGCCGGTGTCGCTGCTCCAGAACGAGTCGACCGTCGACGACGTGGTCCACATGACGGCGTATACGGTCACGCGGGCCCAGAAGAAGCCGTAGCCACGCAAGGGTGATCCTCCGATTGCCGGTGGCTGCCATGCAACATGGGCGCGCGGGCGGACACCATGGAGACGTGCCCCCCTCCACCCGCCGCCCGAAGCCTCGCAACGAGGC
>JAIOII010001698.1 GCA_019912685.1 Kofleriaceae bacterium | reverse complement strand
TCCGCCCCATGCCGGTCGAACCCTCTGCGATCTCTCCGGAAGCGTTGCGTGCCCTGACCGCGCTGCTCGCGGACGAGCTGCCCGAGCTGGCCCCCGCGCGCGTTCACGTCGCGGTCGCGCGCGCCGGGCCCTCGTCGGAGGCGGCGATGCGCTCGAGCTGCGCGTCGACGATGGCGGCCCAGTCTCGCTCGGACGCGTAGACGTCCAGCACGGCCTGGACCCGGGCCGCGGCGCGTGCGACCGCGACGTGAACGCGCGCGGGGGCCAGCTCGGGCAGCTCGTCCGCGAGCAGCGCGGTCAGGGCACGCAACGCTTCCGGAGAGATCGCAGAGGGTTCGACCGGCATGGGGCGGACTTCGAGCAAGACCGGTGCCGGCGCCCGATCCCTGCGATCCCGCCGGGATAGCTAGTCACGCACCTGGGGGAACGGCCCGCGATCGGTCGCCCCTACCCCGCGGTCATCATCGTGCAGCTGATCTTGGACCAGTCGGGGACCTTCTTCTTGACCTCGCTGGTCGGCAGGTTGCAGGTGAAGACGACCGCAGACTCGTACTCCCCGGGCGGGGTCTCGAACGAGAGCGTGTACTCGGTCTGCGCGCCGTCGCGATCGACGCGCGTGCGGACCTGGGGAAAGTCGGTCGACACGGTCTGGATCATCTGCAGCATCACGGCGCGGTCGGCGGTGACGGCCAGCTCGATGTTGGCCGGGATCTTCTTCTGCTTCTTGCGCAGCTTCTGTTCGTGCGTGGTGAGCGCGCGCACGCACGCGCGGTCGGCGGCCGAGAGCGTGGGGTCCTTGGACGTGGTCGGCGCGTACCAGCCTCCGTCCTGGCCGAAGACCCGCGTGAGCTCCGGCGACTTGAAGACCTTGCCTCCGAGGGCGTAGGGGACGTTGCGCAGCACCCGCGCCGCGAGCGGCGATCCCAGCTTCGACACGTCGCAGCCACCGTCGCGAAGGGCGGTGTATGCGCCGCGCAGATCGCCCGGGTCATCCCCGGCGTGGGCGAGGTGGGCGTTCGCGACGAGCGCGAGCGTGGAGAGGGCGGCGAGGACGATGCGATGCGAGCTCATCCACCGGAGAGTAACGTGGCCGCCGACGTGGACGGGTAACGGTGAGGTTGCGCTGAGATCGTTCAGTCCTGCGGCTCGCAGAAGATGAAGTGCTGCCCATCCTCTGGCTTGCAGTTCTCGGCGACGTGGCGCCGCACGTCGGCGCGGGCCTCCTCCTCGGTCGCGCCGTAGCCCTTGGCCTCGGTGCCCGAACAGTCGAGGGTGCAGACGACCTGCTTGCCCTCCGTCGCGCCGGCCTCGGGCGTGGCCTCGCCGCCCACGCTCGTCGGGCCCGCCGGCGCAGACGTCGCAGCAGGCTTCGAACAGCCGATCGCGAGCACCGCCGCGATCACCAGGCTCCAGGATGACTTCGTGCACATGTCGCCGTCTTCTCCGTCGAAGGTTCGAGTCTCCCGAATCGGGCCCCCGTCAGAAGACGTCCTCGCCGGCGGGCGCCTGCGGGGCCGGCGGGGGGCGGACGAGATCGAGCAGCCGCTGCCCGAGCGGCACGGCGCACTGCACGTCGGCGCGCTGCTCGGGGGTGAGCGCGGACCACTCGTCGACGAGCGCGTCGATCTGATCGTTGAGGCCGAGGAGGCGCTCGCCCTTCACGAAGGCCTGCTCGATCACCTCGCACACGACGTCGGGCAGCACCGCGACGAACTTGATCGCCCGATCGAGGTCGGCGGAGATCTTGGTCCGCAGATCCGTGTCGTGCTTGATGAGCACGCCGCGCTGGGACACGAACGCCAGCGAGTCGAGGTACTTGTCGAAGCCCTCGCACTCGAGGCGATTGCGCGCGGCGTTCCCGTTCGCCAGGCTCTCGTGGAACTGCGCGAAGTCCCGGCGCGTGTCGGAGCGCAGGTAGAAGAAGACGTCGCTCCCGACGAAGCGGGCCACCGCCTCGACGATGCGCTGGTAGCTGGCCTCGGCCACGTCGGCGGGCGTCGCGCGCTCCTGGATCGGCCGGTTGAGGTCCCGGACCTCGCGGCGCAGCTCCGCGAGCGCGCGCCGGACCGCCAGGGCCTTGCCGAGCGTGTCGCGGTGCCCCGGGACCATCCGTTCGGGCTCGGCGTGCCCGAGGAAGCACTCGTACACGGTGGTCATGACCGCGAAGACGCCATCCATGAGGCCGGTCGTCGCGTCGTTCAGATCGCGGACCGCCTGCTCCTTCCGATCGTTCTTGAGGGCGTCGGAGAACCGGCGATCGAACTCCTTCAGCTCGGAGCTCAACCCGTACTTCAAGGTGTCCATCTCGGCGGCGAGCGCGCTCCACTTCTCCTCGTCCGGACGCTCGCGATGGGCGATCACGCTGCGCGTCGCGATCGGTCCGGACTTGCGCGGGGCCGGTCCTTCGAGCTCGAGCTCCACGTCCCCACCGTCCGCACTCGCGCCCGCGCTGGGCGCGACCATGCCGAGGTACTCGAGCAGCCGGCGGAAGTGGCTCAGCACGGCGTCCGCGACGATCTGCAGCTGCTCCTCGCCGTCCTCGCGGAGGTAGAGCGCGATGTCGAGCTCGCCGAGCGCGCGCACCGCCTCCTCGCCGAGCTGGAGGAGCTTCTGGACCTTCCTCCGGATGCGACGATCCGAGATCGTGGCGAGCAGCCCGGCCAGGGCTGTGTTCTCGGGCGCTTCGGACACGAGCCTCAAGGTTACGCACCTGCGGCGGAAGTTGCTACTTCTCCGGCTCGGGCAGGCAGCCCGCTGCTACCCCATCGCCTCCCCAGCGACACCGGGGACGGGGGCGAGTAGCTTCCTCGACATGACGCACGACGACGAGGACGTGCCGATCCGGGTCGACTTCCGGGACGCGGCGACGGCGCGCGCGTGGATCGAGGAGACGCGGATCAAGCGGCCGTACCGACCGCGCTTCTTCGCCGCGTTCGGCGAGGCGCTGGCCTCGCGCCCGGCGCTCCGCATCCTGGAGCTCGGGTCGGGCCCGGGTCAGCTGGCGCGCGCGCTCCTCGCCCGCTGCGACGTGAGCGCGTATGTCGCGCTCGACTTCTCGCCGGCCATGCACGCGCTCGCCGCCGAGCACCTCGGCGCGCTCGCGAGCCGGGTGACGTTCGTGACGCGTGACTTCCGCGAGCCGGCGTGGCCCGACGGCCTCGGCGGGTTCGACGCCGTCGTCACGTTGCAGGCCGCGCACGAGACGCGGCACAGGCGCCACCTCGTCCCGCTGCTCGAACGCGCACGCACGACGCTGGCGCCGGGCGGGGTGCTGCTCTACGCCGATCACTACCTGACGCCCGAGACCAGGCTGCTCGTCGCGCGCGGGCGCGCCGGCCTGGTCGACGTCCACCTGCGCCACGAGGAAGGCAACATGGCGCTCTGGTGCGGGACGAACCCCGCCCTATCATCGGTTCGATGACCACGGCAACCGCCTGGCGCGAGGTCGCGCGTCCGCGCGGCGAGGTGCGCGGCCTGGGGGCGCACGACGGCGGGCTCGCGGCGCTCACCAGCGA
>JAIOII010001697.1 GCA_019912685.1 Kofleriaceae bacterium | reverse complement strand
GCCTCGCTGCGCCGCCGCCGCTTCCAGCCGTTCGCGCGCGGCACCGGCGACGACGGGCCGCCGGGGCTCGGCCTCGGGCTCGCGCTCTCGCAGTCGCTCGCGCAGGCGATGGGCGGCGAGCTGTCGTGGAAGGATCAGGCGCCGGGCGCGACCTTCGTCGTGCGCCTGCCGGCGGCATGACGTCGCGGGCCTACGGCGTCTCGGGCGCGGCGGCGATCTCGCGGCCGCACACGTGCACGGTGTAGTCGACGGGCAAGGACGTCGAGCGGCGCGAGCCGCCGACCCACAGCCAGTACTCGCTCTGCGGCGCGACGGCGGTGACGACCACCTCCTCGCCGATGAGCGCCGCCGCCGGCGTGCCCATCGGATCCATCGGCTTTCCGGCCTCGAAGACGAGCACGTCGAGGTCGGCGATGCCGCCGCTCCAGACGACGCGCACGTCGAGCTGGTTGGTCGTGGCGCCGGTGTAGAGCGAGAACGTGTCGCGATCGCGGTACTCGTCGCCGGCGCTGGTCACGCCCGCCGACGAGCCGGCGATCGCGAAGCGGTTGCCGGCGGTGACCGCCTGGCCGGTCTCGTCGGGCTCGTCGTCGGAGTCCGACGTCGCCATCGCCTCGAGGATCGGCGGCTGCTGCCGCACCTCGATCACGTCGTTGGCGCGGTGACCGGCGGCGCTCTCGTCGACCTCGGCGTGGATGGTGCCGCCGGCCATGGGCGGGCAGCGCAGGGCCGGGTTGTCGGCGTACATCTCGATCCGGTACGGGAACGACGCGACGGCGTCCTCGTCGTGCGCCTCGACGCCGAGCGTGTACTCGCCCTGCGGCAGGAGGAGCGCGGTGACCGCGTTGCCGGCGCGCAGACGCGCGACCGACCGGGGGCCGGTCGCGTCGCGCACGATCAGCTCGAGGCGATCGACGGAGCCGCCGAGCGGCGCGCTCAGGCGCACGACGACCGGCGCGCTCGGCGTGACCGTGACCTGGTAGAGATCGCGATCGACGAGGTCGCCCGACGGCGCGTCGACGTCCACGTTGCCGCACACCGCGATGCGCTGGCCGGCGAACACGGCGCCGGTGGGCTCGGAGGTCGAGCCGTTGCGGCTGTCGTCGGCCTCCGGATGGCAATCCGCGGGCGCGCCGTCGCTGCCGGCGTCGGGCGCGGTCGCGCCGTCGACCAGCACCTGGCTGTCGTCGCCGCCGCAGCCCGCGACGAGCGCGGGCGCGAGCAGCATCACGTGCAGCCACGACTTCGGCATGTTCGATCGCCCAAGCTACCGTCGGGAGCGGCGCCTGTCTAGCTCCTGTATACTCGCCCGTAATGCGGCGGGTCCTCCTCCTCACCCACTGCGTCGCCGCGACTGTGATCGGCGTCGCGTCCGCACCGAGCATCGCTCACGCCGAGCCGATCGAGGTCGGCGGAATGCTCGGTCCACGCATCTTCGCCGACGACTCGATCCTCGGGGACACGGAGATGGCGCCGACCTCGCTCGGCAACAGCGTGCTCCTCGGCGTGCGGGCGGCGCGCCCGATCACGCCGTGGCTCGTGCCCGAGGTCGAGCTCGGCATCTCGCCGGCGACGACGCGCGAGTACGACGTCGACGTGTTCTGGTTCGAGCCGCGCGCCCACGTCCGCTTCCAGATCCGGCCCGATCGCCGGCTGCGCCCGTTCGCCGTGCTCGGCGGCGGGCTCCCGGTCGTGCTGTCGTCGCGCCGCGGCATCTACCCGAGCGGCGTCACCGGCGAGGCCTACGGCGGGGGCGGGATCGGCTGGAACCCGGGGCGCGGCGTCGCGCTGCGGCTCGACGCCCGCTTCTCGCTGTTCCAGGGGCGCGAGGGCGAGAAGCCGGTGACGCTCGAAGCCGAGGTCACCGCCGGCGTGTGGTTCGTGATCGGCAAGAAGGGCGCGACGCGCGTGCGCGATCCCGAGCAGCTGATCGTGGCGCCGACCGTGACCGACGCCGACGGCGATGGCTACGACGACGCCGTCGACCAGTGCCCCGAGCGGGCCGAGGATCACGACGGGTACGAGGACAAGGACGGCTGCCCCGACATCGACAACGACGGCGACCAGGTGCTCGACGTCGCCGACAAGTGCGCGACGGTGACCGAGACGTACAACGGCTTCGAGGACGACGACGGCTGTCCGGACACCGTCCACGCCGACGTCGACTCGATCATCGGCACCGTCGAGGGCCTGCTCTATGGCCCGGGCGACGTCGCGGTGCGCGCCAGCGCGAACGAGGGCCTCGACCGCATCGTGAAGGTGCTGAAGGAGCACCGGTCGGTGCGGCTCGTCCTCGTCGGCCACACCGACTCGCAGGAGGCCAGGCCGCCTGCGGACGCGCCACCTCCGGCCGACGGCCAGGACGCCGAGCCTCCAGATCCGGCGGAGCTCGCCCGCGAGCTCGGCCGCGAGCGCGCCACCGCCCTGCGCAACGCGCTCGTCAAGCGCGGCCTCTCGCGCGGCCGCTTCATCATCGAATCGGCGGGCCTCGATCAGCCGGTCTCCGATGACGACTCGAACCGCGGTCGCCTGCGCAACCGCCGCGTCGAGGTGAAGCTCTTCGTCCCGAAGAGGTAGGCCTCTCCGTCACAGCAGCTCGATCTGATCGGTCTCGGCGAGCAGGTACAGGAGGCGGAGGAAGTTCGTGCGCGCGTCGGGCGAGCGCACGCGCGCGAGCAGGTCGGCGACGGTGGCGCGGCCGTCGGCCATGTCGCAGACGCGCGCGAGCGCCTCGCCGACGCCGAAGCCGGCGAGGTCCTCGCT
>JAIOII010001696.1 GCA_019912685.1 Kofleriaceae bacterium | reverse complement strand
CCCGCGGCGTCGCGGCCGGCTCGGCGCACGCGAGCTCGCAGAGCCGCAGCGCGAGCGGCCCGCGGCCGAGCAGATCCTCCTCGGAGCGTGACACCGGGACGTCGGGCAGGAGCTCGACCCCCGGGTCGATCGCTTGCGAGGCCGGCGCTTCCGCCATGGGCGAGAGTGGTAGCATGGCGCCCGTCTCAACCGGGGGAAAGCATGTTCGACGACGACGACTACGGCAGCCGCAGCTTCATGGGCCCGATGTACCTGCTGAGCATGATGACGCCGGTCCTGGTGGTCATGATGATCACCAGCCTGCTCTTCCCGCTCCTGCTCTACGTCATCGCGCGCTGGCGCGATCACCGCGCGCCCGTGGCCGATCCGCAGCTCGGCCTCAAGTTCGCGCTGCACTTCTTCCGCGTGCAGAGCTACCAGCTCCTCCTCTTCGGCACCGCGATGCTCGTCTACTCGATGCTCTCGAAGGAGATGCGGGGCGAGATGCGCGAGATGATCTATCGGCCCGCGTTCGGCTTCCTCGTGCCCGCCGGCATCGTGTTCGGCGTCGCCACCGCGATGCTCGGACGCACGAACAACTACACCTCGCCGGCGGTGGGGCGGCTCTTCAACGGCTACAACCTCATGCTGAGCGGGTTCATCGGCTTCGCCGCGCTCATCTGGGGCTTCCAGGCGCTCTTCCAGAAGGGCTCGAGCGGCGAGCTGGGACGCCTCGCCTGGACCGGCATCCTCGTGTACACGACCGCGTGGGTCGTCCAGGGCGCGATCTTCGGGCGCTCGGTGCTCGAGGCGACGCCGCCGCAGAGCTACGAACCGCCGTCGTCGTCGTCGGGCGAGCCGCCGCCGTCCGCCATGCCCGGCCCGATGCAGAAGCCGCTCGCGTAGCGAGCGAGGAGGACCCCATGCGCCGCGTCGTACCGTGGTTGTTGCTCGCCGCCTGCGGCGGCGGAGCTGATGATGGCCCTGCCGATCGTCCGATGACGTTCGGCGGCGACCGCCCCGTGCAGCTGCAGGTCCCGTCCGACTTCGCCGAGGACCGCACCTACCCGGTCGTCATGATCCTCCATGGCTACGGCGCGAACGGCTTCATCCAGCAGACGTTCCTCGGCCTCGCCGACCTGGCCAGCACCCACGACGTGCTCGTGCTCGCGCCCGACGGCACCGTCGACGGGACGGGCAAGCAGTTCTGGAACGCGGGCGCGAGCTGGTGCGACGTGACCGCATGCCCCGACGACGTCGCCTACCTCGGCGGCGTGCTCGACGACGTCCTCGCGACGTGGCCGGTCGACCCGGCACGCGTCTCGCTCGTCGGGCACTCCAACGGGCACTTCATGTCGTACCGGATGATGTGCGACCGCGCCGACGTCGTCACCGCGATCGCCGGCCTCGCCGGCCTCGGCCCGGTCGACCCGTGCGCGCCGAGCCAGCCGGTGCACGCGCTGCACATGCACGGCACGGCCGACGCCGTCGTCCCCTACGACGGGGGCGCCTGGGGCGGCGCGACCGTGCCGAGCGCCGTCGAG
>JAIOII010001695.1 GCA_019912685.1 Kofleriaceae bacterium | reverse complement strand
GACCTTCCTCGATCACATGGGCCACGTGCAGGCGCAGGCCGCCGCGCTCGTCGCCCGCGCCGTCGCCGCGCTCCCCGCGGGCACGCGCCGCTTCGCCGACGCGCTCGACGACGGCTCGCCGATCGTCGCCACCATCACCGCGACCGGCGCACGCCTCACCGTCGACTTCACCGGCAGCGCGCCCGCGCATCCCGGCAACCTCAACGCGCCGCGCGCCGTCACGATGGCGGCCGTCATCTACGTGGTGCGCGCGCTGGTCGGCGCGCCCATCCCGCTCAACGCCGGCTGCCTTGCCGCCATCGACGTGGTCATCCCACCCGGCTCGATCCTCGACCCGCCGCCCGGCGCCGCCGTGGTCGCCGGCAACGTCGAGACCTCGCAGCGCATCGTCGACGTCCTCCTCGGCGCCCTCGGCCTCGCCGCCGCGAGCCAGGGCACGATGAACAACCTCACGCTCGGCGGCGCCGACTGGGCCTACTACGAGACGATCGGCGGCGGCGCCGGCGCGACGGCGCGCGGCGCCGGGGCGAGCGCGGTCCACACGCACATGACCAACACCCGCATCACCGACGCCGAGGTGCTCGAGGCGCGCTTCCCCGTGCGCGTCGAGCGCTTCGCGATCCGCCGCGGCTCGGGCGGCGCCGGCGTCCACCGCGGCGGCGACGGCGTCATCCGCACGCTCCAGCTGCTGGCGCCCGCCGAGATCGCACTCGTCACCGAGCGCCGGACGCGCGCGCCGTTCGGCCTCGGCGGCGGCGGGTCGGGCGCCACGGGGAACAACCGTCTCGACGGCGCGACGCTCGCCGGTCGCGCCCACGTCCAGGCCGCCGCGGGCGCCACGCTGACCGTGGAGACGCCAGGTGGCGGGGGCTTCGGCCGCACCTCCCCGAAGATCCGGGGCGAGAACGACCGTCCCTAATCATCGGGTTCGCGCGCGTCAACCCGTTGCTCGTCGGGGCGTGGTGCTTATCAGAGGGGTCAGGAAACAACCTCCCTGCACAGGAGCATCACCATGGCCGTCATCCGTCGAGACAACAACACCGCCACCCGTTACTCGCGCGACCCGTTCAGCCTCGCCCGCGATCTCTTCGGCTGGGAGCCGTTCTACGGCGGCACCTCCCAGGCCTTCACGCCGACCTTCGAGGTGAAGGAGACCAGCGACCAGTTCGTCGTCCGCGCGGACGTGCCGGGCGTCGAGGAGAAGGACATCGACATCTCGCTGCACAACGGCGTCCTGTCGATCACCGGCTCGCGCGCCTCGGAGCAGCGCACCGAGGGCGAGGCGTACTACGTCCACGAGCGTCAGTTCGGCTCGTTCTCGCGCAGCTTCGCGCTGCCCGACACCGCCGACGGCGACAAGGTCGAGGCGTCGCTGACGAGCGGCGTGCTGACCGTGACCATCGGCAAGCGCGCCGAGGCCAAGCCGCGCAAGATCGCGTTCAGCAAGAAGGCCTGAGCAAGGCCGAAGCAGGCCATCCGGTCGCGCGGGCGTGCCAAGCTGCGCTCGTGCACGACCGGATGACGGCTGACGAGATCGATCGCTTCCTCGCGGAGACCTTTCCGCAGGCCCGCGGCTGGACGCGGATCACCGCGATCCGAGAGGAGGAGCTCGACCTGACGCTGCCGTTCTCCGAGGAGAACCTGCGGCCGGGAGGGACGGTGTCGGGACCGGCGCTCATGGCGCTGGCCGACACCGCCATGTACTACCTCCTGCTCGCCAAGCTCGGCCCGGTCGCGCTCGCCGTGACCACGAGCCTGCACATCAACTTCCTGCGGCGGCCGCCCGCCGCGGACGTGATGGCGACCGCGCGCCTCCTCAAGCTCGGCGCGAAGCTCGCCGTCGGCGACGTGCTCATCCGCACCGCCGACGGTGGTGCGATCGTCGCACACGCGTCGGTCACGTACGCCCTGCCGCCCGCGACGTGAGCGTCGCGCGTGAGCTTCGCGTGAGCTCGCCCGGAGATCCTCGTGACGTGCGGCGATCCTCGACGGTGCGCTGACGAGATCGCGACAGCGCCCGTCGAGGAATCGCCACGCGCGCCCGGCATCGCGCTCGCTTCGCGCGCCGGGCGGCAGGTCCAACCTTTGCTCCGCGCGAGGCCATGCGAATCATCCCGTCCGCCCTCGCGTGCGCGCTGCTTGCCGGCTGCGGCAGCGAGTACACCATCGTCAATCGCAGCTCGGTGCGACCGAGCGCGAGCTCGCAGATCGCCGCCCGCGGCCTCGTCGGCGAGGCGCCCGCCGTCACCGAGCACCTCGCGCAGGCCTACGAGGTCTACACGGCGCAGATCACGCTGCTCAAGCAGCGCCGCAACAAGGTCCGCGCCCGCGAGCGCGGCCTGCGCGGCGCGGTCATCGGCGCCCTCACCGCGGGGTCGACGGCGGCGGTCGTCGTCGGCGCGACCGGCGACGGCAGCGAGAACGACCGCATCCAGGGCGCGTCGTTCGTCGCCCTCGGCACGATCGGCGTCGCGCTCGGCCTGTCCCACATCCGCGGCGAGCAGGAGGACCCGATCATCCCGGACATGAAAGCCCGTCAGCTGCAGAAGGACTTCGAGCGTATGCTCGATCGGGTGAAGGAGCTCGAAGCCGAAGCCGACGCGACCACCGGGGATCCCGCGCGCGACGCCGCGCGCCGGAAGGAGGTGACGAGCGCGATCTCGACGACGATCGAGGCGTTCATCACCGAGGCCACCGCCATCAACATCAAGGGCTGACGTGCGCACCTTCCTCATCGCGCTCACCGCCGTCGCGCTCGCGACCGGCTCCGCCGCCGCCGACGAGCTGAAGCCGACCCTCTACTTCGGCTCCCTCGACGAGCTCACCCACGACGACTTCTCGTCGACCGCGTCGAGCATGTCCGACGCGCTGTTCGTCATCGGCCTCACCGCGCCCGTCGTGCTCGAGCTCGGCCGCAACGACGACGACACCGGCCGCCGCCTCGCCGCGTACGCCGGCGGCGTCGCCACGACCGGCGCCGTCGCCGGCATCCTCAAGGAGCTGTGGCGCCGCCCGCGCCCGTACAACTTCCACGCGAGCCCGGCGGTACGCGCGTACGCGAAGCACGCCGGCAAGGACGCGACCGTGTCGTTCCCGTCGGGCCACACCGCGCTCACCTTCGCGGCCGCCGCCGCCGGCGGCTGGATCTACGCCGACGGCTCGACCGACACGACCGCGCGCGCCGGCGTCTGGTTCGCGGGCACCGCGATCGCGGGGGCCACCGCCGTCCTCCGCATGCGCGCCGGCAAGCACTATCCGTCGGACGTCACGATGGGCATCCTGCTGGGCGCCGGCGCGGTCGCCGTCCCCGCCGCCGTCCTCGGCGACGTCGACCTCTCCGGGACGGAGGTCGCCGCCATGGTCGGCGGCACGCTCCTCGGCGCCGGCATCATGTCGGTCATCCCGTTCCCCAGGGACGTCTCGCTGCCGCTCGACATCTCGCCGCTCGCGCTGCGCGACGGGGGCGGCGTCGCCATCACCGTCGTGCGCTGATTCCGACCAAAAATACGCCCTCAGGCCACTTGGTTACCAAAAAACAGCCGTTGGGGTACTCTTGATACCAAGAACTCCTCAGAGGGGCACTTGGCTACCAGGAAGACCCAGACCGCCGACGCCGAGCGCGCGGAGCCGCTGCCGCCGCTCTTGTTCGCGACGTCCGATCGCGCCGAACAGAGGGTGCTGGCAGGGCTGAAGCGCTCGGGTCGGATCCGCCGGATCGGTCCACGCCTCTACGCCTCCGTACCCGCGGCGAAGGTGCCGGCGACCGTGCAGGGGGCATGGACCACGATCGTCGACCGCTTGTTCCCCGACACGGTGCTCAGCCACCGCTCGGCGATCGAGCTGGCCCCGAGCCCCGATGGCGAGCTGTTCCTGACCTCGAGCACGAACCGGGACGTGACGTACCCCGGGCTTCGCCTGCGGTTCGTCCGCGGTCCCGCCGCGCTCGAGGACGACACCAAGCTCCTCCACTTCCGCGCGTCCTCGCTGGCGCGCGCCCTGCTCGAGAACCTGTCCACGCGGCACCGCGACGATCGAGCGCTGCCCGTCGCGAAGCTCGAGGAGCGGCTGGAGAAGGTGCTGCATGTCGACGGCGATGCGGGGCTGAACCAGCTCCGGGATCGGGCCCGCGAGATCGCCGACGAGCTCGGATGGCGGGCTCAGTTCGGGCGACTCGATCAGCTCGTCGGGACCTTCCTCGGCACGCGCCGCGCACCGATGAAGAGTGCGATCGGTCTCGCCCGTGTCGCCGGGGAGCCGTTCGACGCGAGCTGCCTCGGCCGCCTGCAGCTTCTCTTCGCGGCGCTTCGCGAGCCGGTACCGGACCTCGCCGATCCCTATTCGAGCGCTGATCACTTCACGAACAAGGCCTTCTTCGACGCGTACTTCTCGAACTACATCGAGGGAACGACGTTCGAGATCGAGGAGGCCGAGGCGATCGTCTTCGAGCGGAAGATCCCGCGCGAGCGCCCGAAGGATGCGCACGACATCGCCGGCACGTTCGAGATCGTGGGCGATCCGAGCGGGATGCGTCGCGTCGCGGCCGACTTCGAGACGTTCCTCCACCTCCTCCAGGGACGTCACGCCGTGATGATGGCGCAGCGGCCCGAGGTCCAGCCGGGCGTGTTCAAGCACGTTCCCAATCGCGCAGGAGAGACGCGCTTCGTCCACCCGGATTATGTCCTCGGCACGTTGCGCAAGGGCTTCGAGCTGTACCGGGATCTCGATCCCGGGATCGCGCGGGCGCTCTTCATGATGTTCCTCGTGGCCGACGTTCATCCCTTCATCGACGGGAACGGACGCAGCGCGCGGATCATGATGAACGCGGAGCTCGTGAGCGCCGGCAAGTCGACGATCATCATCCCGACGGTCTACCGCGACGACTACCTGCTGGCGCTCCGTGCGCTGACGCGCCGCCATCGACCACGTCCGCTCGTCGATATGGCGACCAAGGCGCAGGGCTTCTCGACGATGAGCTTCGCCTCGTATCCAGCGGCGCTCGCCGAGCTCCAGCGCCGGAACTGGTTCGCCGATCCGGACGAGGCGCGGATCATCGACTGAGGCGCGCGTCGCGCGCCGGTCTGTGTCCTGAGGGCCATCACGCGTGACCGTTGTCGTTCTGCACCTCGGTGCTGGCGACCGCGGGGAGCCACGAGAGCAGATCGCGCAGGGCGCCGAGGTCGAGCGGCTTGAAGAGGACGGCATGCGCCGGGTGCGGCGCGTCGTGGACGTGGGCCGACTGGCCGGTGACGAGGATGCGCACCATGCGCGGCCACTCGGTGCGCGCGGCCTCGAGCACGTCGTCGCCCGTCGTGTCGGTCGCGAGCTGGAGATCGCAGATGAGGACGTCGTAGGTCTCCTGCGACAACGCCCACACGGCCTCCGCCGGGGTCGCGACCGCCGCGACGTACGTCGTCGCGCGCAGCGCGTCGATGAGCGACAGCCGGAACTCCTCGTCGTCGTCGACGATGAGCACGCGCAAGGTCGCCCCGGGTCCGGCCATCCCTCCATCGTAGGCCATCGCGGATCACGAGAGAACCCTCAGCCGACTCCCGAGGCGTGGATCACCCCTCAGGTGCGATGGGCCGCGAGCCAGGCCGACATCTCCGCCGGCGGCGGACGCTCGAAGCGCAGGGGCTCGCCGGTGATCGGGTGCGCGAAGCCGAGGGTCGCCGCGTGCAGCATGAGGCGCGGCGCGGGCAGGAGCGCGCCGCCCGCCGCCTCGAAGTCGCGGATGTAGACGGTCTCGCCGACGAGCGGATGGCCCGCCTCGGCGAGGTGGATCCGGATCTGGTGCGTCTTGCCGGTCTCGAGCCGCACGTCGCACACCGTCGCGCCGCGCAGCCGCTCGCGCACCGCGACGTGGGTGACGGCGCGCTTGCCCTGGCCGGCGTGGCGCGCCGAGCCGCGCAGGCCGTCGCCGCGATCGACGACGAGGTGCGACTCGATCGTGCGCGGCGACAGGGCACCGTGGGCGATGCACACGTACGCGCGCTCGCACGAGTGATCGCGGAGCTGCGCGCCCAGCGCCTGCTCGGCGCGCTTGCTCTTGGCGAACATGAGGAGGCCCGACGTCGCCTTGTCGATGCGGTGCACGACGAGGAGCGGCGTCGCCGTCGCCTTCTTGCCCATGCGCCGCCACGCCGCGCGGATGAGATCCATCGCGGTGCCGGTCTCGCGATCGTCGTACGGCACCGACGAGACGCCGGCCGGCTTGTCGATCACGATCACGTGCGCGTCGTCGTGGACGATGTCGGCCTCGCGCGCCGGATCGCGCGGGCGCGGGGCCGCGAGCTTCACCGTGACGCGCTCGCCGCCGCGCACGCGATGATCGACGGCGGTCACGGTCGCGCCGTCGAGCGCGACCTTGCCGGTCTCGATCCAGCGCTTCACGACGGACCACGGCTCGTTCGCCCGGGCGCGCACGACCGCGGCGAGCGTCGCGCCCGCCGCATCGGCGGCGACGGTCCAGGGCTCGGCGGGTGCGGGCACGGCGCGACTTTTACCAGACGGCGTGGGTCACCGCGAACCCGCGGCGCGGCGGCGCGCGGGTCCCGACGGACCCGTCGTCGCGGCGTTCGCCATGTGGTTTCGCGGAGGTGGCGCTGGCACCTCGGCTGCACAAGGGCCCGGCGTCCACGAACCCAACCCGCACCTGATTTCGACCTGGAGATTGTCATGAAGCCCGTCAAGTTCGTCCTGCTCGCTCTCGGCGCCCTGTGCGCGATCGCCGTCTTCCTGCCCTTCGTCTCGGTGGGCCCGCTCGAGGCCTCGTTCTGGGAGCTGCGCGAGGCCAAGGCGGCGCCGACGTTCATCGCGCTCCTCGGTTCGCTCGCGCTCGCCGGCGTCGCCGGCCTCGGCGTCGCGAAGGGGCGCTTCACGCGCGGGATGGCCGCCGGCACCGCGGTGCTCGGCCTCGTGATCGCCGCGATCACGATCCTCCAGTTCTCTCCCGAGGCGCCGTTCGCGAAGGTCGCCGGCACCGGCGCCAAGATCCTGCTCGGCGCGGGCCTCGTCGGCTTCGTCGCGAGCATCGTCGGGCTCATCAAGCCCGACCGCGGACTGACCGCCTGACAGGGCGTGCAAGGGTCTCCATGCGGCGGTGCGTGGTAACACCGCCGCATGGATCGCACCCTGTTCTCGAAGGACCACGACGAGTTCCGCGCCGCCTTCCGCAAGTTCGTCGCCAAGGAGATCACGCCCAACCAGAAGCGGTGGGCGGACGCCGGCATCGTCGATCGCGAGGCGTGGCGCAAGGCCGGCGCGGCCGGCTTCCTGTGCACGTGGCTCCCCGAGGAGCACGGCGGGCCCGGCGGCGACTTCCTCCACGCCACGATCGTGATGGAGGAGCTCGCGTACGCGTACGAGAGCGGCTTCGCGATGGCGCTCCACTCCGACATCGTGGTGCCCTACCTGCATTCGTACGGCAACGACGAGCAGCGGAAGCGATGGTTGCCGGGGTGCGCGTCGGGCGAGCTGGTCACGGCGATCGCGATGACCGAGCCCGGCACCGGCAGCGACCTCGCCGGCATCAAGACGACGGCGGTGAAGGACGGCGACCACTACGTCCTGAACGGCCAGAAGACGTTCATCTCGAACGGTCAGCTGTGCGACCTCGTCGTGGTCGCGTGCAAGACCGACCCCGACCCGAAGAACGCGCACAAGGGCATCTCGCTCATCGTCGTCGAGGCGGGGCGCCCCGGCTTCGTGAAGGGCAAGAAGCTCGAGAAGATGGGGATGGCGTCGCAGGACACGAGCGAGCTGTACTTCGAGGACTGCCGGGTGCCGGCGGCGAACCTGCTCGGCGCCGAAGGCGGCGGCTTCATGCAGCTCATGCAGAAGCTCCAGCAGGAGCGCCTGTGTGTCGCGATCGGCGCGGTCGCCGGCGCCGAGCAGGTGGTGAAGGACACCGTCACCTACTGCAAGGAGCGGCAGGCGTTCGGCAAGCCGATCTCGAAGTTCCAGAACACGCAGTTCAAGCTCGTCGAGTGCGCGACCAAGGTGCAGGTCGGGCGGGTCTTCCTCGATCAGGTGATCGCGCAGCACGTGGCCGGCAAGCACCTCGTCACCGAGTGCTCGATGGCGAAGTGGTGGACGACCGACATGGCGCAGGAGGTGATCGACACCTGCCTGCAGTTCTTCGGCGGCTACGGCTACATGCTCGAGTACCCGGTGACGCGGGCGTTCATGGACGCGCGCGTGCAGCGCATCTACGCCGGCACCAACGAGATCATGAAGGTGATCATCGCGAAGCAGATGGGGCTGTGACGCGGCGCCGTGACGGCGCCCGTCAGTACCAGCTGAAGCCCAGCTGCATCGAGCCGGCGCCGACGAAGCCGTCGCGGTAGCGCGCCAGCGTGGTGAGGACCTCGAAGGAGAGGGCGAACGAGCGGCGGCGGAGCAGATCGAGGCCGCCGGCACCGATGACGCCGACGCCCCAGAAGCTGGCGGTCGGATCCTCGTTCCGCACGCGGCGCGTGAAGTTGGCCGCGCCGCCGCCGCCGCGCAGCCAGAAGGCCTCCTTGACGTAGAGCTGGCCGCCGAGCGTGAGGAGGTTGCTCGAGTTGATCTTCGTCTTGCCGGTCGACTCCTCGAGCTGCTGGTAGTGGGTCGACGCGAGCTCGGCGAGCCAGACCCAGCGCGGCGAGGCGACGGTGCCCAGGCGGAACGCGGCGCCGAAGCCGGTGCCGGAGGCGTCGCGGAGGCCCGAGCTGACCTGCACGTTGGGGCCCAGGGCGACGCCGATCGCGAGGCCCGAACGCGACGACTCGGGCTCGAGGTTCGCCTCGCGCGCTTCCGCGACGGCGCGCGGATCGGGATCGATCGGCCGGTCCTCGGGCTCGCCGGGATCGGCCCACGCGGCGGCCGGCGCGAGCGCGAGGAGCGCGACGAGGGCGCGCATCGTCATCCGGCCTTGTCGGGCAGCGGAGGGACGCGCGTCGCGCCCTGGAGGTGCGGCTGATCGGGCAGGAGCAGGCGCTCGACCAGCTCGCCCTTCACGAAATGCCGCTCGACGAGCTCGGGGATGTCGGCCTCGGTGACGTGCCCGTACCAGACCTGCTCGGGATAGACGACGACGGTGATGCCGTGCTCGCACTGATCGAGACAGCCGGCATTGTTGGCCCGGATGCGGTCGTCGAGGCCGCGGGCCTTGAGCGCCTTCTTGAGCGCGTCGCGGACCTCGCCGCCGCCCTTCGCCTTGCAGCAACCGCGCGGATGACCGGCGGGCCGCTCGTTGATGCAGACGAAGACGTGACGGGCGAAGCTCGGCATCGGGCCCGAAGGCTAGCACGGCCGGCCGACCGGACGCCGCGTGGCCGACGGGCCGGACACGATGTCCGAGAACCGGACATCGTGGTCGCGGGTTCGCGAGCTTGTGCGTGGCACGGCGCGTGCTCTACCGCGAGCGTGGCCCATGCGCGTGACGGTGATCATGATGACGGTGATGGTGGTGGTAGGTGGCGGCGGCGCGTGTGGAGCGTCCGACGGCGGCGGCGAGTGCGGTGGATGGTGGGCAGGCGGCGGGACGGGCGTGGCGGCGCCGCCGTCGGACGCGTGGCGTGGTGCGGTCGCGGCGTGTCAGCGAGCGCCGGCGTGCCCCCACGCGACCGCCTGCGATGACCCGCGGTGGGCGGGGCTCGCCGACTGGGCGCTCGACGAGATCGCGACGTGCTTCGCCGGGCCGTGCGAGGAGCGCGCGGCGTGCATCTCGGCGACGATGCCGCCGATCGAGTGCGGGCGCGATCCGTAGCCGTGATCAGAGGATGCGGAGCTCGATCCCGGCGCGCGCGAGATCCGACGGCGTCGCGGCGCGGAAGACGTCGGGATCGAGCCGGTGCGCGAGCTCGCTGCAGCGGACGGCATGGTCCGCGGCGCCGGCGGCGTCGAGCGCGGTGGCGGCGTCGAGGTAGAGGAGCGCTGCGATGCGCGCGGGCAGCCCGGGGCAGCGCTCGATCGACGACGTGGCGATGCGCGCGGCGTCGGTCGGCCGGTCGAGCGCGAGGAACGCCCGCGTGACGATCGAGCCGGCGAGCGCGGCCTCCGCGGTGCCGGGGACCGCGCCGACCACCGCCGCCGCCCTTCGCCTTGCAGCAACCGCGCGGATGACCGGCGGGCCGCTCGTTGATGCAGACGAAGACGTGACGGGCGAAGCTCGGCATCGGGCCCGAAGGCTAGCACGGCCGGCCG
>JAIOII010001694.1 GCA_019912685.1 Kofleriaceae bacterium | reverse complement strand
CTGCGGCCGCGCCGTCGCCTGTCGCCGCGGCCGCAGCCCGCCCGCGCGCTCGAGCTCCTTGCGGCCGGCGCGGTTCGCGGCGTCGCGCTCGAGCAGGGCCGCGACCAGCTCGTCGAGATCCTCGGCGACGTCCGGCACCCGCGTCGAGACGCGCGGCGCGGCGCGCTGCGTCTTCTGCAGCAGCTGATCGATCGGGCCGCCCTCGAACGGCAGCGTGCCCGTGATGATCTCGAAGAGCACCGTGCCGATCGCGTACCAGTCGGCGGCGGGCGTGACCGGCAGGAGCTCGGCCTGCTCGGGCGCCATGTACGCCGCGGTGCCGACGACCTCGTGGCCGCTCGCCGAGCTGCGCGCCTCCGACGTCGCGATGAGCCCGAAGTCGAGGATGACGGCGCGGCCGCTGCGATCGACCATCACGTTCGACGGCTTGAGGTCGCGGTGGATGCGGCCGGCGGAGTGCAGATAGTCGACGCCGGCGGCGAGCTGCGGCAAGCACGCGCGCAGGCGGTCCTCGTCGAAGCGATGCTGGCCCGGCGCCACGGCGCCCGGGCTGGTGTCGTCGCCGTCCCGGCAGGTCACGTAGGTGAAGAGGTCGTGGCCGTCGATCAGCTCCATCGTGATGAGCCAGCGATCGTCCTCGGCGATGAGCTCGTGCAGCCGCACCAGGTGGCGGTGCTGCAGATCGGCGAGCGCGCGGAACTCCTTCTTGAAGCGATAGAGCCGGTGGGCGTCGAGGTCGCCGAGCATCTTGACCGCGACCACGTTGCCGGTCCGGCGATCGATCGCCTCGTAGACCGCCCCCATGCCGCCGCGGCCGAGGCACCGCCGCACGTGAAAACGACCCGCACCGAGCTGCGCAGGAAGACCCATCACCAGGATGTACCGGCTCTATACTCTCACGGTGGCAGGCATCGATGCATGGCGGCGCGACCAACCGATCGTGCTGTTCGCGAATCCGACGGCGCAGAGCGGGCGGGCGCGGGAGCACATCGAGAAAGCCGAAGCGCTCCTCACGGAGGCAGGTGTCCCACATCGGTTCATCCCCACCGAGCCCGCCGGAGGCACGGTGGCGCTGGTTTCGCGCGCGATCGACGAGGATGGGGCGCGCGTCGTCCTGGCCATGGGCGGAGATGGGACGTTCGCCGAGGTCGCCAAGGGCATCCTGGCGTCGGACCACGCTCCGGACGTCGCCCTCGGGATTTTGCCGACGGGCACCGCCAACGACCAGGGCAAGTCGTTCGGCATGAGCGCCGGCCCCGAGGCGCTCCCGCGCAACGTGGCGATCATCGCGGCCGGCCGCGTCGCCGCCATCGACGCCGGGCGCATCGAGTCCCTGACCCGGGACGAGCAGCTCCTGCAGCGCGACCTGTTCTTCGACTCGGCCTCGGTCGGCTTCGGCGCGTCGGCGCTCGCCACGCGCAACCGCGACCGCGAGCTCGTCGGCAAGATCCCGCTGGTCGGCCTCGTCTATCGCGACATGCTCGTCTACGCCGGCGCGGTCGCGCGCAAGTTCGCCGAGAGCTACGTGAGCGACATCAAGTTCGACCTCGAGGCCGACATCGACGGCCGGCCGTACGTCTTCACCTCGCTGTTCGACGTCGTCATCAAGAACACGCGCGTGTTCGGCGGCGAGTGGGTGCTCGACCCGACCGCGCGCGCCGACGACGGCATGTTCGAGCTGGTGCCGATCGCGGGCCGCATCGATCTGACGTCCAAGCTCGTCGCGTCGCTCCGCCACCTGCCGGTCGACGGCGACCTCCTGCGCGACCTGGGCCTCGAGCACTCGGAGCCGATCCGCGGCCGCCGCTTCGTCCTGACCGTCGCGGCGCCGGGCAGCGCCGGCCGGCCCCCCGCGCAGCTCGACGGCGAGGAGATGGAGGCGGGGGAGCGCTACCGCATCGAGGTGTTGCCGCGGTGCCTGAACGTCATCGTGCCGGCGACCGGCGCGGTGGGCGTGGCGCCGAGGTCCTGAATGCGACCCGTCCGCGGGCTCATCGCGCTCCTCACCCCTGACCAGCCGCTCGAGCTCCAGATCGTCGGCCGCACGCTGTGGCACGCGGTCCTGGTCGGGCTGGGCGCGGGTGCGCTCGGCTGCCTGTTCTTCGCCGGCAGCGAGCTCCTGTTCACGCTCCTGATCGAGCAGCTCGCCGGCTACGAGCCACTGCGCGCGCGGGGCGAGAGCGTCTGGCACCTCGGCGGCGCCGGCGATACGCGCCTGTGGATGCTCCTCTTCCTCCCGGCGCTCGGGGCGCTGTTCGCCGGATGGATCACGCGCTACGCGCCCGAGTGTCGCGGCGGCGGCGGCGACGCGACGATCGAGGCGTTCCATCGCGCCGACGGCGTCCTGCGCCGGCGCGTCCTGTGGGTGAAGCCGCTCGCGTCGATCGCGACGCTCGGCACGGGCGGCTCCGGCGGCCGCGAAGGGCCGACGATGCTGATCGGCGGCGCCCTCGGCTCCGCGATCGCCGCGCTCCTCCGGGTCTCGGCGCGCGAGCGGCGCGCGCTGATGATCGCCGGCGTCGCCGCCGGCATCTCCGCGGTGTTCCGCACCCCGCTCGGCGCCGCGCTCATCGCGATCGAGATGCTGTATCGCGACGACTTCGAGTCCGAGGCGTTCATCCCGGCCGTCCTCGCGTCGGTCATCGCGTACTCGATCTCGATCTCGATCTTCGGCGAGTCGACGCTCTTCGGCTACCTCTTCCCGTACACGTTCCGTCCCCAGCACATCCCGCTCTACATCGCCCTCGCGGTGTTCATCTCGGCGGGCGCCACCCTCTTCCTCGGCACGCTGCGCCTCTCGCACCGGCTCTTCGCGCGCATCGCGTGCCCCGACTGGGTCCGCCCCGCGCTCGGGGGCCTGGCGCTCGGCGTGTTCGTGCTGGCGTCGATCCACTGGCTCGGCGCGCTGGTAGGGCGGCCGGATCGGGCGCTCGGCGGGCTCGGCGGCGGCTACGGCGCGGCGCAGGTCGCGATCACCGGCGCGGCCTGGGTCCCCGCCGACTGGCTGGGCGTCCAGCTCCTGCTCGGCCTCGGGCTGGCCAAGATCGTCGCGACCAGCCTCACCCTCGGCTCCGGCGGCAGCGCCGGGGACTTCGCGCCGTCGCTCGCGATCGGCGCGCTCCTCGGCGGCGGCTTCGGGCTCGCCGCGCGCCTCCTCCTCGACGATCCGACGATCCAGCCCGGCGCCTTCGCCCTCGTCGGGATGGGGACGTTCTACGGCGGGATCGCCAAGACCCCGCTCGCCGCCCTCGTGCTCGTGTGCGAGATGGCCGGCAGCTACGACCTCCTGGTCCCGCTCATGCTCGCGGGCGGCGTCGCGTTCGTCGCGCTGCGTCGCATCTCGCTCTACCAGGCGCAGGTGCCGGCGATGCGCGACTCGCCGGTCCACAAGCGCGACGCGGACCCGCTCCTGCGCATGAAGTGCCGGGACGTCATCCGGGCCGATCGCGCCGTGGTGACGCTGTCACCGCGCATGGACATCACCGCGCTCACCTCCGTCGCGGAGCGCGCCGAGGATCAGGACGTGTTCCCGGTCGTCGACGACGCGGGCGCGCTGCGCGGGCTGGTGCCCGTCGAGATGCTGCGCGTGACCGCCTCCCACCCGGAGCTCCAGCGCGTCGCGATCGTGGCGGACATCATGAGCGAGCCGGTCTCGGTCTCCGCCGACCAGGATCTGCGCGTCGCCGCGTCGCTGCTCATCGCCCACGACCTGCGGTCGATCCCGGTCGTCGATCCCGTGCGCGGCGGCATCGCCGGTCTCCTCGACGAGCACGACATCGCGGCCGCGGCCCTCGGCGGTCGCGCCGCCTGAGCTACCCGCGCCGGTTCTTGTCGACGATGGCGAAGATGATGACGACGAAGGCGGCCAGCCGCACGAGGTAGATCAGGCTGTCGGGCTCGCCGGAAGGACGGATGATCGTCACGGCCACCCAGTTGGCGCCGAGCACGACCATCGCCGCCGCCATGAGGGCGTGGAAGCGATCTCCGCTGCGGCGCCAGAAGCGCAGGAACAGGAGCGCGGCGAAGGCACAGCTCGCGACGAGCCCGCCGAGCATCGCGATGTGGAACGTGTCCATCACCGATCCTCCCAGATGAGCCCGGCGACCAGGAGGCCGACGCCGACGAGCGCCGCGGCCGTCCGCGCGAACGCGAGATCGGTCTCCGGGACCACGACGCGGTCGACGAACAGGAGCACGTTGTTGATCGCGAGGCCGACGAACCCGAAGACGCTCCACAGGAGCATCGACGAGCGCGTGCGGAGGTACGAGCGCCCGAGGAGGAGCGCGCACAGCGTGCTGGTCAGCGCGCAGAGCACGTAGATCGCCTCAGCCATCGTCACCCTCCGGCTTCTTCGGGCGGCGCATCAGGAACGAGTCGGCGAACGTGCGCGCCGCCATGCTGCGGATCCGCTGCACGGCGATCTCGTTGATCACGCGCATGATCGCCAGCGGATCCTCCTCGTAGAGCGCGAGCAGCTGCTCGATGCGCGCGTCGTGCGCGCCGCCCTTCGAGGCCACGTACTCGCGGCCCCTGACGGTCGCACGGACGATGCCCGCGTCGGTGAGCTCGTCGAGCGAGGTCGCGATGTGGTCGGCCGCCGTGCCCACGCGCTCGCCGAGGCGCTCGGTGCTCCACGGCGCCGTGTCCCGCTTCCAGAGGCACCTGACGATCTCGAGCTTCTCGAAGCTATCGATGGTGGTTTCGAGCAGGCGCTGGATCTCGGGAGTCATGAGCGAGAGCGGGCAGGTGGTGCGTTCGGCGAGGCTGACCTCGATTGTTTTGAGCACAAACGGTAGCCCAGGCGATCCGGCTTGGCAATCCGTCAGCTCAGCGCGAGCGCGCTCAGGAAGGCGACGTAGCCGAGGAGGAGCACGAGCGCCTCGGGGCGCGAGACCTGCCGGCGCGTGCGGATCACGACCGCGGTCACGAGGGTCATCGCGCCGAGCACGGCGAGGTCGAGCGCGATCGACGACACGTCGGCGCCGATGCTGCGCGTGATCGACGCCGCTCCCAGGATCAGGAGCACGTTGAAGATGTTGGAGCCGACGACGTTGCCGACGGCGATGTCGCTGTGCCCGCGCGTGGCCGCGATCACCGAGGTCGCGAGCTCGGGCAGCGAGGTGCCGACGGCGACGATCGTGAGCCCGATGACGCGCTCGCTCATCCCGAACGTCCGCGCGAGCCCGACCGCGCC
>JAIOII010001693.1 GCA_019912685.1 Kofleriaceae bacterium | reverse complement strand
GGGCCAGCGCCGCCACCATCCGCGTCACGCCTTCACCATCCACACCGGCTCGTCGCCCTCGAGCGCGAGCCGCGCGCGCACGTCCTGGGTGACGCCGACGCGCCCGTCCTCCAGCTCGATGATCCGCGCCGACGCCGCGCGGAACGCCGGCTTCTGCCCGGCGTGCTCGACCGCGACGATCGCCCACGGCCGCTCGCCGTCGGCGTCGCCCACCGTCGCCAGCCGCACCTGGCGCGCGTCGCGCACGAGCGTGATGTCGTCGGTCTTCGCCGTGAAGTGCGGTCCGCCGTCGAACGGATCGATCTGCCCCGCGTACTCGAACCCGATGCGCCGCAGGATCTTCTCGACGCCGCGCGTCTCCGGGCCGACCTGCCCGATGATCTCGCGCACCTCCGCCGGCAGGAGCTCGGTGTGGATCGGATCGTCGGGGAACAAGGCGTGGATGAACTCCTTGTTGTCCTTCGAGAGCAGATCGGCTTCCTGGTAGGTGAGGCCGGTGAAGTGCCGGCCGAGGTGCTCCCAGAGCACGCTCGTGCCGTCGGGCTCGAGCGGCGGCAAGAGCTCCGACAGCACGCGATCGCGGAAGACCGGCCGGTGCATGCGGATGAACACGAAGCGCACGTACGACAGGAGCTTGCCCAGCGCCTCCCGGTTGCCGCGGTACTCGGGCAGGAGGATGAGGCCGCCGATCTCCGTCGGGCCGTCGTAGTTGTAGCCGATGCGCAGCGTCCGGTGGACGAAGTACTTGTCGAGCGTGTACGAGTAGCGCTCGTCGTTCTCGACGCGGAAGAAGATGTGCGGCGCGCGGCGCGTGCCGTGCTGCGCGTGGATCATCGACGTGCCGATCACGCGCTTCTTCGCGAGGTCCTCGAGCACGAACAGGTACTCGCGCTCCGCGGGCGGAATCGTCTCCGCGAAGCTCGTCTCCGACAGCTCGACGATCTTCTCGATGTGCGGCCGGTCGGCCGGCAGGTTCACCGTGTCCAGGTGCTCGGCGACGGCGAGGATCTGGTCGACATCATCGCGATATGACTGACGAATACGGAACATGCGCGGCGTCCGGCCGCACCATACCACTACCCCGAGGGATCAGGGCACGTTCGCGCTGAGCACGCCCGCGAGCTGGTCGCGCGCCGCGCTCGTCGCCTTGCCCAGCCACTCCAGCGTCGGTCGGGCGCGCTCCGCCGCGAGCTCGGGCCCCGAGATCACGCGGATCTGGCGCCGCCCGATCGACTTGCGCCGCGCGTTCTCCGTCTGCATCCAGGCGAGGATCTCCGGCAGCGCCGCCACCGTCGCCGGCTTGGTGTCGTGCATGAGGAGCACCGCCCGGCCGTCGAGCCGCGCGAGCTTCTTGATCACGTACGCGGCGGTCGACTTCGCCGACTTGCCCTGCCACTCCTGCGGATCGATGTCCCAGTGGAAGTGCGTGAGGCCGTTGCGCCCGAGCGACTCGAGCAGCCGGTTGCAGTGGGCGCCGTACGGCGTACGGAACCACGGGATGCTCATGCGCGCCTCGCGCTCGAGGATGTCGCGCGCGCCGGCGATCTCCTGGTCGATGCCCTCGGGCTCGAGCCCGCAGAGCTGCGCGTGCGTGATCGTGTGGTTCGCGATCACGTGGCCCTCGTCGAGGATGCGGTCGACGAGCAGGCGGCTCTTGTCGGCGTCGCCGCGCTGGAAGCGCCAGCCGACCATGAAGAAGATCGCGTGGATCTTGTGCTGCTTCAGCGTGTCGAGCACGCGCTCGGTCGTGCGCGGATCGGGACCGTCGTCGAACGTGAAGATCACCTCCGGATCGCCGGTGCGGGTCAGCCCTGCGGCGGGTGCGGGCCACCCGTCGGCGCGCGCCGCGGTCGGCGCCCCGAGGACGACCGCCAGCGCGGCCGCGAGAATCCGGTACATCACGTTTCCTTTAACACGCGAACGGCGGTGCGCATTCGATCCAGGAAGCAACGGCGTAGACTCGAAACCCAATGATTCCCCGACTGCCCTTCCCGCGCAAGATCCCGCTCGCTCGCGCCGGTACGCCGCTCGAGCCGCTCCCTCGCACCAGCGCCGTCCTCGGCGTCGAGCTCCTCGTCAAGCGCGACGACCTCACCGGCGCCGAGCTGTCGGGTAACAAGGTGCGCAAGCTCGAGTTCTTGCTCGCCGAGGCCCAGGACCAGGGCGCCGACACGGTCATCACCTGCGGCGGGGAGCAATCCAATCACTGCCGCGCCACGGCGCTGGCGGCGGCGCGCGTGGGCCTCGCGTCCCGGGTCGTGCTCCGCACGGACGACCCCGCCTCACCGCCACCTACCACCGGCAACATCCTGCTCGATCGCCTCGCCGGCGCGACCATCCGCTGGATCTCGCGCCCCGACTGGGCGAAGCGCAACGAGATCATGGAGGAGGAGGCCGCCGCGGTGCGCGCCGCCGGCGGCAAGCCGTACGTCATCCCCGAGGGCGGCTCGAACGCGATGGGCTCGTGGGGCTACGTCGCGTGCGCCGCCGAGCTCGCCGAGGATCTCGCCGCCTTGCCGGCGCGCCCGTCGACGATCGTGTTCGCCTGCGGCTCGGGCGGCACGGCCGCCGGCCTCGCGCTCGGCGCCAAGCTCGTCGGGCTCCCCGAGCGCGGCGTGAAGGTCGCCGCCGTGAACGTGTGCGACGACCGCGCGTACTTCACCCGCGTCATCACCCGCATCTGCGCCGACATGACGGCGCGCTGGTCGCTGCCGGCGTCGATCGCGCCCGAGGAGCTCGACATCGTCGACGGCCACGTCGGTCGCGGCTACGCGAAGAGCCGCCCCGAGGAGCTCGCCACGATCCGCGACATCTGCCGGCGCGACGGCCTCGTGCTCGACCCGGTCTACACCGGCAAGGCCTTCCACGGCATCATCAGCGAGCTCGCCCGCGACCGCGCCCGCTTCGGCGAGCGCGTCGTGTTCGTGCACACCGGCGGCATCTTCGGCCTCTTCCCTGCCGCCGAGGAGCTCGCCCCCGTGCTGTAGATCGGGCTGCGCGCCTACGGGCGGCCGAGCGTCTTCTCGAGCTGCGCGGCGAGCTGCTCCTCGCTCATCGGGCCCTTGTGCTCGGTGACGATGCGGCCCTGGCGGTCGTAGATGAACGTCGTCGGCAGCGCGCCGGGGAAGTGGTACGCGGCCAGGACCTCCTGGTCGGCCACGACGACGGGGTAGGTGAACTCGTTGTCGCTCATGAAGTTGAGGACGCCGTTGGTGTCGACGGTGTTGTCGTGCAGCACGCCGAGCATCACGACGCCCTGGTCCTTGTACTTCGCGTACACGCGGTTGAAGGCCGGGATCTCCTTCTTGCACGGCCCGCACCACGTCGCCCAGAAGTTCACGACGACGACCTTGCCCGCGAGCTCCTCGGGCGGGAACTGGTCGCGGCTGATGATGTCCTCGTACGTGACCTTGGGCAGGCAGCGGTGCGCCGACGAGCACGACGCCTCCGAGCTCTTGCACGCGCCGAGGGCGGCGGCGCCGGCGGCCGCGGCGGCGACGAGGGTGGCGAGGACGAGGCGGTGCTTCATCGGAACCTCACGAGGGATGGAGCGAGCTCGGCCGGCGCCTCGAAGCCGAGCAGCTCGAGGCACGTGGCGGTGACGTTGGCGATGCCGGCGGTGGCCGCGCGCTCGGGATCGATCTCGTAGCGGTCGCCGCGCGTCGCGTCGTGGATCATGAAGGGGACCGGGTTCAAGGTGTGGCTCGTCTTGGCGACGGGGACGCCGCTCTTCTTGTCGCGCTCGATCGAGCCGTCCTTCTTCTTCTGGAACATCTCGTCGGCGTTGCCGTGGTCGGCGGTCACCACGAGGATACCGCCGAGCGCGTCGACCGCGCGCACCAATCGCGCGAGCTGGAGGTCGACGGTCTCGACGGCGACCAGCGCGGCGTCGAAGCTGCCCGTGTGTCCCACCATGTCGCCGTTGGCGTAGTTGACGCGCGCCATGCGGTGCTTGCCGGTGCGCAGCTCGTCGACGAGCCGGTCCGTGATCTCGGCCGCCTTCATCCACGGCCGCTGCTCGAAGGGCACGCGATCCGACGGGATCTCCACGTACGTCTCCGACGCGTCGTCGAACATGCCGCTGCGGTTGCCGTTCCAGAAGTACGTCACGTGCCCGTACTTCTGCGTCTCCGAGATGGCCAGCTGCGGCACGCCGGTCCGCGCGAGGAGCTCGCCCATCGTGCGCTCGATGAGCGGCGGCGTCACCAGGTACCGCTTCGGGATGTGGAGGTCGCCGTCGTACTCCATCATGCCGGCGTAGAGGACGTCCGGCCGGCGGACGCGGTCGAACGGCGCGAAGTCGTCCTCCTCGAACGCGCGCGAGAGCTCGATCGCGCGGTCGCCGCGGAAGTTGAACATGACGACGGCGTCGCCGTCGGCCATGGGCGACGCGCCGTCGATCACGAACGGCGGCAGGTCCTGGTCGATGATGCCCGGCGCCTCGTCGCGGAGCGTCTCGACCGCCTGGCGCGCCGACGCGAAGCGCCGCGCCTCGTGGAGGACGTGCGCCCGCCAGCCGCGCTCGACGATGCGCCAGTCCGCCTCGTAGCGGTCCATCGTCGTCACCATGCGACCGCCGCCCGACGCGATGCGCGCGTCGACGCCGCCGGCGCGGAGCTGCGCCAGGAAGCCCTCGATGCGGTCGACGTACACGAGCGCCGACGTCGGCGGGACGTCGCGTCCGTCGAGGAGCGCGTGCACGTACAGCTTGCGCACGCCGGCGCGCGCGGCCGCGCCCAGCATCGCCTCGAGGTGATCGAGGTGGCTGTGGACGTTGCCGTCGGAGAGCAGGCCCACGAAGTGGAGCGTCGTCCCGTTGCGGCGGCAGCGCTCGACGAGCTCGCGCCACGTCGCGCCCTCGAACAGGGCGCCGCTCGCGAGCGCGCGGCCGACGAGCAGCGCGCCCTGCGCGTGGACGACGCCGGCGCCGAGCGACGA
>JAIOII010001692.1 GCA_019912685.1 Kofleriaceae bacterium | reverse complement strand
ACGTCAGCGAGCGCGCCCAGGCTGCGGCCGCCGCCATCGGGCTCGTCGAGCGCGACGCGCAGCTCGCGGTGAAGCTGCTCACCCCGCTGCTCGAGGATCCCTCGCACGACGTGCGCGTCGCGATGCTGGCGTCGCTCGGCTCGGCGTACGCCGCCGTGAACTCGCCCGATCAGCTCGCCGCGCTGCTCTCACGCTCCGAGGCCGACGCCATGAAGCGGCTCGCGGCGGCGGCGGCGTTCGTCATGCTCGCGCGCACCGAGGCCGGCCGCACCGCGGCCGTCACGGCGCTCGAGAAGATCGGCAAGAGCGGCCCGACGATGGCGCGGCGCACGGCGAAGCTGGTGAGCGGCCTCATCGCCGGCAAGGCCGACGGCATCGCGTTCCTCGAGCAGCTGGTGCCGTAGACGCACCGCGGCCACCACGCGTGGTCTTGGTCGTGGACCTTGACGGCGACGGCGACGTGAACGTGATCGCCCTGCGTCGACGATCGATCGTCACACGTCCAGGTCGCCGTCGCCGTCAACGTTCACGCCGACGACCACGTCCACGATCACGGTCACGACCGCGTCGCCCGATGATGGCGCCGCCGCGAGCACCGCCACCGAAATTCAGGGCGCCGTCACGACGACGTTGGTCGTGATGCCGCCGCGCACGGCGAACTTGCCGGTGACCGTGATGCGGCGGGGCGCGATGGCGGCGACGAGGTCGTCGCAGATGCGGTTGGTGACGGCCTCGTGGAACGCGCCCTCGTCACGGAAGCTCCAGAGGTAGAGCTTGAGGGACTTGAGCTCGACGCAGAGCTTGTCGGGCACGTACTCGATCAGGATCGTCGCGAAGTCGGGCTGGCCCGTGATCGGGCACAGGCACGTGAACTCCGGGCAGTCGAACTGGATCACGTAGTCGCGCTCGGCCTTCGGGTTGGGGAAGGTCTCGAGCTGCTTGCTCGGCCGCGTGGTCATGGTCCCGCGTGTAGCACTTCCGAAAAGGACAAGGGCCCGTTGCCGGGCCCTTGTTGCTCTTTCAGATGGCGAGTCCCCCAGAGGATTCTGGGTATCGGACTCACGGCGTGGAGGTTGCCCTGCTAGGGCCGCCCCTCCTCAGAGCGACGACTGTTACATGGCATGTTGTCTTCTTCCTCCCCTGGCAAAGGCCAGAGCCCGGCGACGGCCCGCGGAGAAACACGCGGCTCCCGCGGCCGGGCCTTCGTAGTGGGCACATCGGCCCGTCTCGAAGCCCACCTGACGTGTCGCCAGCCTGGCGGCGCGTGGTGCTCTCGGCGACATGGTCGCAACGATGAGCTTAGGGCAAGTCGATCGCTCTTGCCAGTATCTCCGTAGAGCGAGCGGGAGTGATCCCGCAACCGATCTCAGAACGTGAAGATCTCGTTGGCCTTCGGCACCGCCGGAGCCTTGGGCGCCGGCTGATCGGAAGGCTTCTTGATGATCGGCGGGGGCGGCGGCTCGATGGCGTACCGCGCCGCGGGCCGGGGAGCAGGAGCCGGCCGGTCGACGGTGGTGCCGGTCGACGAGCCCGTCTCCGGGAGCTCGGCGCCCTCGCCGAGGAAGTCCCCCACCCGGTTCTCGACGAACTGGCTCATCGAGATGCCGTTGGTCTCGCAGAAGGCCTTGAGCCGCTCGTACGTCGACCGGCTGACACTGATGCTCCGCCGAGTTTGCTTCTTCGCCATGATGATTCCTTACGCTACCTGTAGGGTACCGTCAAGGACGACCTACTAGCCCTGGTACCCTCTGTCCACGTACAGAACTATCACCCCGCTCTGACATGCAGGCGGAATGATCCGGGATTTCGGCCTCGGGAAGTGACCAGATCGGGCTCGGGCACGGGCACGGGCACGGGCACGGGAGCAGGATTGGTGCAGAACGCCGCGGAGAGGCGTTCCGCATCAACCTGCTAGCGCCCGAGCCAGTCGACCGGCGCGCGCAGGATGTCGACGAGCTCACGCTCGCGCGGGCCCGGCGGCTGGACGTCGTGGTCCCAGCGCACGAGCGGCGGAAGCGACATCAAGATCGACTCGATGCGCCCGCCCGTCTTCAGGCCGAACGTCGTGCCGCGGTCGTAGACGAGGTTGAACTCGACGTACCGCCCGCGCCGCACGAGCTGCCACCGCCGCTCGTCCTCGCCGTACGGTTCGGCGCGCCGCCTCTCGACGATCGGCACGTACGCCGGCACGAACGCCCCGCCGCACGCGCTCGCCATCGCGAACGCCGCCTCGAGCTCCGCCTCGGTCGCCTTCGCCATGCCCGGCGCGCGCCCGACGTAATCGAAGAAGATGCCGCCGACCCCGCGCGTCTCGCCCCGGTGCTTCACGAAGAAGTACTCGTCGCACCAACGCTTGAACCGGGGGTAATCGCCGACGGGTGCGTGCGCGTCGCACGCCGCCGCCAGCGTGCGGTGGAAGTGCTCGGCGTCCTCGCGCCACACGTAGTACGGCGTCAGGTCGGCGCCGCCGCCGAACCACGCCGCGTCGCCCTTCTCGAGGAAGCGGAAGTTGGCGTGCGTCGTCGGCACCATCGGCGAGCGCGGGTGGAGGACGAGCGAGACGCCGGTGGCGCGGAAGCGGCGCCCGCCGCCCGGGAGCTGCGCGGCGAAGTCCTCCGGCAGCTCGCCCTCGACGTCGGACCAGTTCACGCCGGCCTTCTCGAACACCTCGCCGTCCTCGAGCACGCGGCTCACGCCCCCCCCGCCGCCGGGCCGCTCCCAGCGCTCGCTCGAGAAGCGCGCGCGGCCGTCGATCGCCTCGAGCGCCGCACAGATATCCGCTTGCAGCTCTCGCCATCGCGAGGCCGCACGCTCGTACAGGCCGGTCACGGGGCTCATGCTACCATCGACGAGCATCTAGCCTCGGCTGGGACTACAAGGATGTGGGCAGCGATCCGTCTCGTGCGCGCCTCGCGCGTGTTCGGCACGATCTTCCTCAGCTACCTCTGGGGAATGTCGTGGGCGCGGCTGTGGCCGAAGCGCTACGACACCGCCGAGCGCTGGCGCAAGAAGCACCGGCGGAACGCGCGGCGCATGTACCGGGGCTTCGTCAGCCTGCGCGGCGTGTACATCAAGCTCGGCCAGATCCTCTCGATCATGGGCACGTTCCTGCCGCGCTCGTACACCGAGGAGCTCGAGGGGCTGCAAGACGAGGTGCCGGCGCACAAGTACAGCGCGATGGCCCGGGCGTTCGAGCGCGCGCTCGGCAAGAAGCCGACCGAGGTGTTCACGAGCTTCGAGGAGGAGCCGATCGCGGCCGCGTCGCTCGGCCAGGTGCACGAGGCGCGCAACGCCGCGGGCGAGCGCCTCGCGGTCAAGATCCTCTACCCCAACGTCGCCGAGATCATCCGCGTCGACCTGCGCGTGCTCGGCTGGGCGCTCGGCGTCTACAAGACGTTCGTGCCGGTGCAGCAGATCGAGAAGGTGCACGCGCAGCTGAAGGACATGCTCGAGCGCGAGACCGACCTCGAGAACGAGGCCCGCTGCCTCGAGCGCATGGGCAAGAACTTCGCGAGCGACCCCGACGTCCTCTTCCCGACCGTGCACGAGGAATGGTCGTGCAAGACCGTGCTCACGATGAGCTTCATGGACGGCGTGAAGATCAGCAAGCAGGACGCGCTCGCCGAGCTCGGCCTCGACCCGTACGCGGTGGCGACCAAGCTCACGCAGGTCTTCTACAAGCAGCTCTTCATCGACAAGTTCTTCCACGCCGATCCGCACCCCGGGAACTTCTTCGTGCAGAAGGGGCCCGAGGGGCAGCCGCGCATCGTCGTCCTCGACCTCGGCTCGGCGAGCGAGCTCCGCGACTCGCTCGCCGACGGCATGCTCGACATCCTCCAGGGCCTGATGACCAAGAACGACGATCTCGTGCTGCGCGGGATCGAGACGATGGGCTTCATCGCCGAGACCGGCGACCGCGCGCTGCTCGAGCGCACGGTGCGCCATTACTTCGAGAAGCTGCTCAACCTGAACATCACCGACTTCTCGCGCATCAGCCCCGACGTGGCGCAGGAGTTCGCGGACGTCGACATGCGGCGCGACGAGCTGCGCGACCTGATGAAGTCGATCGCCTACCCCGACGGCTGGTTCTACGTCGAGCGCGCGGCGGTGATCATGTTCGGCCTGTCGTCGCAGCTCGCGCCCAAGCTCAACACCGTCCAGGTCGGCTTCCCGTACGTGATGCGCTTCCTCGCCGAGCGCATGGCGCAGCGCAACGCGGCGCGGCTCAGCGCGTCGTGAACGGCGCGGCGGCGGCGAGCGGGTAGACCATCCTCACGGCGCGCTGGCCGCCCGGATACGCCCCGAAGTCGCCGACGACGCGCTCGAAGCCGCTCGTGCGGTACAGCCTCTGCCCGATGAAGTTGTCGTCGGCGACGCAGAGGCGCAGCTCGCGCAGGCGGGCGGCTCCTGCCGTCGCCGAGGCCATCGCGACGGCGTGATCGAGGAGCCGGCGGCCGAGGCCGCGAGACTGCCACGTGGGCTCGACGGCGAGCGCGAGCAGATCCGCGACGTTCTCGTCGGCGGGCGCGCCGCCGGGGACGACGGCGTCGCCGACGAAGATGCCGACGACCGTGAAGCCGCGGCGATCGCCGTCGTGCTCGGCCACCCACGCCGACACGTTGTCCTGCTCGAGCCAGGCCGGCAGGATGTCGCGGTAGTCGCCGAGCGCCGCGAACGCGCGGGCGCCGAGCTCGACGAGCCAGGGCAGGTCGCGGGGCGTGGCGCGCCGGATCACGGCGTCGGCACCCGGGCGACCGGACGCCCGAGCGTCAGCCGACCTGGGCGCTACCGGACTTGGCAGCATGCCCGAGCTTGGCAGGCAACGCGGCCGCGCGCTCCTGCTTGAGCGCGGTCGACGCGAGCGGCTGGGTCGGGGTCGCGCCGTTGCCGGTGGTGACGGTCATCTCGGGGGTGCGCGCCACGAGGTCGCGCAGCGTGTACCGGCCGGGGGACGTGCGCGCGAAGCGCGACGCGTCGCCCTTGCGCTTGATGTCGAGCGAGAGGTCGCGGGCCACGACCGTGTCCGGGGTCTTGGACTTGCTGGGCAAACGGACGCCCGCGCGCTGGACGATCTCGCGCACGGACATGGGCACCGCCGTCTCCCGCAAGATTTCCTCAACCACGGCTAGCGTGCTCATCTGCGAATCCTCCCCCGAGGCCTTGTGTGTCAGTTTCTCGTCGACGGCGCGACCTGGTGATGCAACGACCCCGCGTCGTGTACCACCGAGGGACCTCATCCTAGCCAAGTCGTCATCGCGAACCAGTCTTGACATCGACGATTTTTCTCCGTCGCGACGGTTCCCAAATGATCCGTGCACCGCGGTTGCAATTTTTTCGCGGAGTCGTCCACTAGGCCTCCCGTTTCGGAGGGAAGGAGACATCCATGTACGCCGTCATCATCGCCGCGGTGCTCGCGCTGACGAGCTTCAGCATCAAGTCCAACCCCAAGGCGCCGACCGCGAACGCGGTGCTCGAGCATGCCGTCGAGGACGCCGACTTCGTCGTGCACCTCGACGTGGCGGCGACGCTCGGCGCGAACTACGCGGTGCTGGCGAAGCTGCCGGAGGACGCGATCATCAAGCAGGTGCCGGAGCTGCGCGAGCAGATCGCGCAGGTGGTGATGCAGGTCGAGGCGGGGCGCTCGATGGCGAAGGGCATGGTCGGCTTCGACTTCGTGACCGACGTCTCGTCGGTGACCGCGTTCGTGAAGGTGACGCCGCGCGCCCCCAAGCCCGACGTGCTGGTCGTGGTGCGCGGCACGTTCCCGGCGGACCTGCCGGGCAAGCTCGCCAGCTCGATGGGCGGCAAGGCCGGCAACGTCGACGGACGCGCGACGGCGACGATGCCCGACGGCACGATGATGGCCACGGCGAAGAGCGGCGCGCTCCTCGTCGGCAAGCCCGACTGGGTGACCGCGCGCGCGGCCGACGCGTGGAAGGCGCCGGCCCGGGCCAAGGGCACGCCGTGGGCGCGCATCGCGACGGCGCTCGACGCGAAGCCGTTCTTCCTGGTGGCGTCCAAGCCGTCGGCGGCGCTGGTCGCCGAGGCGACGAAGGATCTCGGCGACCACTTCGGGCGCGAGCTCGTGGCGAACCACACGGTGGGCGTGCTCGCCGCGTCGGCGACGGGCATCTCGTGGATGTACGAGGCCAAGGACGCGGCGTTCGCGAAGCGCATGGAGACGGCGTCGAAGGGCCTCCTCGATCTGATGCGGGCGGCGCACCTGGCGCCGCGCGGGGTCGCGCAGGTCGCGGTGGCGGCGCTGCCGAGCTACGCCGGGAAGTCGAAGGAGCTCGACGCCGTGATCGCGGCGAAGGACAAGCTCATGGGCGCGGTGTGGGACCTGACCGGCGACGGCAAGTTCCGGGCGAACGTGCGGGTCGACGGCAAGCTCCTGACCGTCGTCGCGACGGGGCGAAAGCTCAGCGACGTCGTGCCGACGAGCCTGGTGGTCGGCCTGGGCGCGATCGGGTTCCTGACCGCGCGCGCGGAGCCGAAGATGGACGAGCGCAAGACGTCGCCCGCGCCGGCGAAGACGAAGGCGACCAAGCCGGTGCCGCCGCGCTCGGGTGGCGGGCTGGGCACGCCGGTGAAGCCGAAGCCCAAGACGAAGTGAGCGTCGCGCGCGTCGCCTACGCGACCAGCTCGCGGATGCGCGTCTGATCCTCGAACGACGTCTCCTCCTCGACGGTGATCTCGATGATCATGTCGTCGTCGATGGAGGGGCACTCGTCGAGGCGGCCGAGGCGGCGATCGCCGACGCGGCGCTCCCACTGGAAGACGCGCGTGTCGGGCTTGCCGGCGCGGCGGTCGGCGCTGCGGCGGTCGCGGCGCAGGATGGCCTTCAGCTCGGCGATGGTCTGGGGCTGCGGATCGAGCTGCATCGCCTGGCCGGCGCAGCTGTAGCAGGTCGGGTACCAGCTGCCGTGCAGCTCGGTCGAGCGGAGCAGCCGGCGGCGGCGCTCGTTGCAGACGACGCAGCGGGCGCCGAGCCCGACGGGGCGGGCGTCGACCCAGCGGGCGTAGCAGCCCCAGCAGCGGCCGCGCCGGAGCTCGAGGACATTCGCACCGCAGACGTCGCACTCGTGAGTCGCCATCGGCAAGGACATCGTCCATCGGTGGTACGAGCGGTCCCGCGGGTGGGCAAGTTTCTGGCGACCGCGCCGCGGCCTGCAGCGCGCCGCGCTTCGGTGCTACCCTGCGGACGCTGTGCCGTCGACACGCGCGCTGATCCACGCCCCGTGGTCGGCCTCGAAGGTCGCGACGGGGCTGCGCTGTCCGCGGCTCTTCCACTTCAAGTACGTGGAGAAGGTGCCCGAGGCCGACGTGATGCCGGAGGCGCGCATCGGCAAGGCGGTGCACGCGGCGCTCGAGACGGCGCTCGGCGGGACGCCGCCCGCGGAGGCGGCGGCGACGGCGCGCGAG
>JAIOII010001691.1 GCA_019912685.1 Kofleriaceae bacterium | reverse complement strand
CTTCCGCGCGCTCGCCGCGGTGAGCGCCGCGCCGAGCGCGCGGAAGAGGTCGCGGACCGCGTGCGCGCCGGCGGCGGCCCGCTCGCTGCGCGTCGGCCGGTACCAGGCCTCGTCGGCGACCGCGAGGATGGCGGTCGCCATCGCGTCGGGTTGACCCGGCTCGAGCGGACAGCGCGTCACCGCGAGCGAGAGCGCGTCGAGGCAACGACCGATCGCGAGCAACGTGTCGCTCGCGGTGCCGAGGTTGCGGCGGACGATGCGCGTCGCCGCCGTCGTGAAGCGGAGGAACGCGGCGTAGTCCCACGCCCAGCCGTCGACCATCGCCACGGGATGGTGCAGGACCGGCGGCTGGAAGAGCGGGCGGAGGCGGTCGAGATCGTCGACCAGCGGCAGGCCGGCGCGCGCGCTGACCGCGAACGAGGCGCAGGTCCCGCGGTCGACGACGCGGATCCCTTCGACCGTCGCGAACGAGTCGATGGGGAAGAGCCGGCAGAACCCGGGCTTGGCGTCGGCGCCGAACGCGGCGTGCAGCCCGCAGCGGCGCTCCTCGGTGAGGAAGACGCAGCGATCGCCGACGCGTCGCAGGTGGCGGCCGTCGTCGCTGGTCTCCACGTAGGGCGGCGCGAGGTGGGGGAACGCCGCCGCCAGATCGAGCGCGTCGAGCCGGGCGACATCGGCGTCGGAGAGCGGACCGAACCGGTAGCCCTGGCAGCACCCGCCCGAGCCCTGGCAGGCGAACCGCGCGCCCTCGAGGACCGACGTCGGCACCGCCTCTTCGCGGCGCAGCACGCGCTCGAGCTTCGCGACCATCGCGTCGCCCGCACCCTCGACGGCGTGGAGGAGCAAGAGCCGCCGGAACGCGGCGTCGACGTCGGCGGGGTCGTGGCCCAGCGCCACGACGCCCTCGCGGATCGCGGGCCACTCGCGAGCGCCGTCGAGCAACGGCGCCAGCGCCGCCGCGACGTCGCCGAGCGGATAGGTTCGATCGAGCAGGCCGTCGCGGAGACGGTCGTCCACGATCCGCCAGTGCGCGCGCAGCCGGGGGCGATACGACGTCACGGCGAGCCTCAGACCGGGAGGATACCCCGCTTGCGGGCCGGCCGTTCGACGGTGTGGTTCCAGCTCATCTCGAGCCCGAGGCAGAGCAGGCGACGCGTCTCGCGCGGGTCGATCACGTCGTCGACGAGGCCCCAGCCGGCGACCTTGTAGATGTCGATGTTCTTCTGGATCATCGCCGCGATCTGTTTCTTCACCTCGGGCGGCGGCTCGGCGTCCTTGAACAGCTTGGCGCCGGCGATGCCGAGCATGCCCTCGGCGCCCATCACGCTGATCTCGGCGCCGGGCCACGCCACCATCAGATCGGGCTCGAACGCGCGGCCGGCCATCACGTAGTAGCCGGCGCCGTAGCCCTTGCGCGTGACCACGGTCAGCTTGGGCACCGTCGCCGCCGCCATCACGTGCAGCATCTTGGCCCCGTGCCGGATGATGCCGGCGTGCTCGTGGTCCTTGCCGACCCAGAAGCCGGGCACGTCCATGAGGAACACCAGCGGGAGGTTGAAGGCGTCGCAGATCTGGATGAAGTGCGCCGCCTTGTCCGCCGCGTCGCCGTCGAGGATGCCGCCGCCCTGCTTCGGGTTGTTGGCGACGATGCCGGCCGGTCGACCACCGAAGCGCGCCAGGCACGTGATCATCGGGCGCGCCCAGCGCGGCTTCACGTCGAAGTACGTGCCGTCGTCGACGATGCGCCGGATCACCTCGTACATGTCGTAGGTCTTGCGCGGGTTGTCGGGCACGACGTCGAGCAGCGCGTCGTCGGCGCGATCGATCGGATCGGCGCACGCGACGATCGGCGGACGCTCGCCGCAGTGCTGCGGCATGTACGACAGGTAGCGGCGCACGGCGTCGATGCACGCCGCGTCGCTCTCGACCTCGAGGTCCCCGCAGCCCGAGACCTCGCAGTGGACGCGCGAGCCGCCGAGCTCCTGCTCGGTGACGTCCTGGTTGGTCATCGCCTTCACGAGCGGCGGTCCGCCGAGCGCCATCGAGCTCTGGTTCGCGACCATCGGGACGAAGTCGGCGAGGCCCGGGATGTACGCGGTGCCCGCCGCGCCGGGGCCGACCATCGCCGCGACCTGCGGGACGACGCCGCTCATCACGACCTGCTCGCGGAACAGGTGCCCGCTGCCCGCGAAGAGCGAGATCATGTCGGGGTCGCTGTCCGGCCTGGGATCGATGCGCGCGCCCGCCGAGTCGACGAGCCACACCATCGGCATCCGGTTGCGCAGCGCGAGCTCGCGCAGGCGCGTGACCTTGGTCTCGCCGGTCATGCCGATCGAGCCGCCCTTGACCGTGAAGTCGTACGCCGCCGCGGCGACGTTGCGGCCGTCGACCTTGCCCCAGCCGCACACCACGGCGTCGGCGGGCACGTACTGCGCGCCCGGCCCCATCTCGGTGCCATGGATACCGACCTCGACGAACCGGCCGCCGTCGAACAAGAGCGCCATGCGTTCGCGCGCGGTCAGCTTGCCGCGCTCGTGATGCTTCGCGATCTTCGGCGCGCCGCCCATCTCCCGCACGCGCGCCCGGCGCGCCTCGAGCTCCGTCACGCGCTCTCGCATCGTCTTGTGGCTCATCGATCCTCCGCCGTTGCCGGCGGTCGATGATGCGCAAGCCGCGCGGCTCGTGTCACGCGAGATCGAAGGTCACGGCGCGACCCCGGGCGCCAGCGCCACCGCGGTGACGACCGCGCCATCGGCGGCGCGCACCTCGAG
>JAIOII010001690.1 GCA_019912685.1 Kofleriaceae bacterium | reverse complement strand
GGCGGGTCTCGGCGCCGAGCGGCGCGAACGACACGCGCTGGCAGCGGCTGCGGATCGTCGGCAGGAGCTGATCGGGCGCGACGGTCATGAGCACGAAGCGCGTGCGCGAGGGCGGCTCCTCGAGCGTCTTCAAGAGCGCGTTCGCCGCGGCCGGCTGGAGCGCGTTGGCCTCGTCGATGAGGAAGACTCGCTCGCGCGCCTCGTGCGGCGGCAGACCGACGGCCGCGATCACCTGCGCGCGCACGGTCTCGATCGGCACGATCTGCGCCGCGCCCTCGCGGGCGAGCGTGATCACGTCCGGGTGGATCCCGTCCGCGATGCGCGTGCAGGTCGCACACGTCCCACATCCCTCGCCGGACGCGGTCTCGCAGTTCAGCGCCGACGCCAGCGCCAGCGCGGTCGTCCGTTTCCCGACCCCGGCCGGCCCGGTGAACAGGAGGGCGTGGTGCAGCCGCTGGTTGGCCAGCGCCGCGCGCAGGACGCCGAGGGCGCGGTCCTGACCACGGACATCGGCGAACGTCGGCACGGACGGACGCTAGCACACGTGCGCATCGAACATGGCTCGGTCGCTCAGCCGTGATACAGATGCCCGGACATGTGCGCGGCAGTATCCGAGCCCGAGCCGACGTTCGCCGCCTTCCGCGAGGTCCCTCGCACCGGCGTCATCTTCGTGACGACGGAGGCCCGGCGCCGCGGCTTCGATCCCGCCGCGGCTGACTGGTGCAACCTCGGCCAGGGGATGCCCGAGGCGGAGGACCTCCCGGGCGCGCCGCCGCGCCGCGGCGCGATCACGATCGATCCGCTCGATCAGGAGTACGCGCCGGTCGGCGGCATCAACGAGCTGCGCGAGGCGATCGCGTCGCTCTACAACAAGCTGTTCCGCCGCGGGATGCCGTCGCAGTACTCGGTCGAGAACGTGGCGATCTCGGGCGGCGGCCGCGCCGCGCTCACCCGCGTCGCCGCCGCGCTCGGCAACATCAACCTCGGCCACTTCCTCCCCGACTACACGGCGTACGAGGAGCTGCTCTCCGTCTTCCGCCTGTTCTCGCCGATCCCGATCCTCCTCGAGAGCGAGCGAGGGTACGCGTTCTCGGCGGCGGAGCTGCGGCGCGAGATCCTCGGCCGCGGCCTGTCGGCGGTCCTGCTCTCGAACCCGGCCAACCCGATCGGCAAGGTCATCGGCGGCGACGAGCTCGCCGAGTGGATCTCGGTCGCGCGCGACCTCGACTGCTCGCTCATCCTCGACGAGTTCTACTCGCACTACGTCTGGCGCCCCGACCTCGCCGCCCAGGGCGGCATCTCGACCGCGGCCCGCTACGTCGAGGACGTCGATCGCGACCCGGTCGTCATCCTCGACGGCCTGACCAAGAACTGGCGCTACCCGGGCTGGCGCACGACCTGGACCGTCGCGCCCCGGAAGATCATCGACGCGATCACGAGCGCCGGCTCGTTCCTCGACGGCGGCGGCTCGCGCCCGCTCCAGCGCGCCGCGATCGGGCTGCTCGATCCCGAGGCGACGCTGGCCGAGACGCGCGCGATCCGCGCCGAGTTCGGCAAGAAGCGCCAGAAGCTGCTCGACGGCCTGCGCGACGTCGGCTTCACCGTCGACCTGCCGCCCGAGGGCACGTTCTACGTCTGGGCCTCGGCGCAGCACCTGCCGCCCGCGATCAACGACGGCATGAGCTTCTTCCGCGCCGCGCTCGATCGCCAGGTGATCACGGTGCCCGGCGACTTCTTCGACGTCGACCCCGGCAAGCGCCGCGGCGGCCGCGCGCAGAACGCCTCGGCGCGCTTCCGTCGCCACCTGCGCTTCTCGTTCGGCCCGCCGATGGCGAAGATCGAGCTCGCCCTCGAGCGGATCCGCGGGGTCGTCGCCGATGCCGCACGACAGGCCTGAAGCCGCCGCCGTGCGCGGCGCCGCCGAGCCGGCTGAAGCGGATCGTCAAGTCGATCTGGTGGTTCCACAGCCTGTTCGCGCTGGCGTTCGGCGTCGGCGTGATGCTGTTCGCGCGCAAGGGCCTCGCCTACGCCGACAAGGTCCTGCTCGTCCTGCTCCTGTCGTGGCTGCTCATGTTCGTCGCGCTCCGCTTCATCGTCGGACCGGCGAACCGCGGCGAGCACGAGAACGTCCTCCGCAAGGGCGTCCGCCTCGGCACCAACTACGTCATCAAGCAGCTGTACCAGCAGATGTTCTTCTTCCTGGTGCCGCTCTACGCGTCGAGCGCGACGTGGTCGCTCACGTCGTTCAACTGGTGGATGGCGCCGGTCCTGCTCGTGTGCGCGGTCGTCTCGACGATGGATCTCGTCTTCGACAACGTGATCATGGAGCGGCGCTGGCTGGCGTCGGCGATGTACGGGCTCGCGATGTTCGGCGTGCTGAACGTCGTCCTGCCGCTCGTCTTCCACTTCACGCACCTGACCGGCCTGCTCATCGCGGCGGCGGCGACGCCGGTCGCGGTCGCGCTCCTCACCTTCTCGGTGCGCTCCGTGCTCTCGTTCCAGGGCATCGTCATCACGCTGGGGACGACGCTCGGGCTCTTCGCCGCGGTCGCCTACGGGCGCGCGGCGATCCCGCCGGCGCCGCTCGCGATGCCCGAGACGTCGGTCGGCCACGGCACCTTCGGCAGCTACGAGTGCCTGCCGGCGTCGAAGCACGTGGTCGGCCAGGATCAGCTCGACGGCCTGCGCTGCGGCTCGATGCTCGTCGAGCCGGGCGGCGTGAAGGAGGACGTCGTCCACGTGTGGCGTCACCGCGGTCGCACCGTCGCGCGGCTGGTCCCGACGGTCCTCCACTGCGACGGCGAGGCCGTCGTCTACCGCAGCGAGCTGAAGGAGCTGCCGCCCGATCCGCTCGGCAAGTGGCAGTGCGTGACCGAGACCGTCGGCGGCCAGCTCGTC
>JAIOII010001689.1 GCA_019912685.1 Kofleriaceae bacterium | reverse complement strand
CTCGGAGGGCTCGGCGCCGAGCCCTCCGAGGCGACGCGCGCGATCATCGCCGGGTCGGCAGCGATCGCGACGGCGACCTGCGATCCCGACGCGCTGGCGGCCCTCCGCGACGCGTTCGCCGCGAGCCGCGAGCACCTGGTCGTCGTCTTCGTGCGCGGACCGCGCGGCAGCGGCAAGTCGGCGCTCTTCGAGACCTTCGTCGACGAGGTGCGGCGCACGACCGACGCCGTCGTGCTCGCCGCGGTCGACAGCGAGCGCGAGCAGACGCCGATGCCGGCGGTCGATCAGGCGATCGATCAGCTGAGCACGTACCTCCTCGGGCTCCCGTCCCGCGAGGCCGACGACCTCCTGGCGGAGGCCGCGCCGCTGGCCCGGGTCTTTCCGGCCCTGCGCCGCATCCCGCGGCTCCAGCTCCCGGTCCTCCCTCACGGCGCGGCATCCTCGCCCGCCGAGATCTTCCGAGAGGGCGTGAAGTCCCTGCGCCGCGTCGTCTCGCGGATCGCGGCGTGCCGCCCGCTGGTCTTCGCCGTCGACAACGGGCGCGGCCCCGGCCCCGAGCTCGCCGGCCCCATGGTCGCGGGCTTCACCGCCGGCGACGCGTCCAGTCAGCCGCGGGTGCTGCTGTTCATGGTCATCCGCCCCGACGCGCTACCCGGAAATGCGCTGATCGCCAACTTCGTTCGCTGGCGCGACGCGCAGGGCGGCGACGTGCGCTTCATCGACCTGGGTGACCGGGTCGGCTAGGCTCTCGGGGAGATGGCGGCGATCCGGGAAGGTGAGCGAGACCGGTTCGAGCTCCGCGGCGAGCTGGGCGTCGGCGCGACCGGCGCCGTGTACCGCGTGCTCGATCGCCACCGCGGGCAGGAGGTGGCGCTCAAGACCCTGCGGCGCGTGCACGGCGCCGATCTCTACCGCTTCAAGCGCGAGTTCCGCAGCCTCGTCGGCTTCCACCACCCCAACGTCGCCGAGCTCCACGAGCTGTTCTCCGTCGACGACGAGTGGATGTACACGATGGAGCTCGTCGCCGGCGTCCGCTTCGACGCCTGGGTGCGCGCGCAGCCCGCGCGCCTCGCGGTCGAGGACCTCTCGGACTCGACGGTGCAGGTGCCGCGGACCGGCGGCGGCGGCGGGACGCTCGACGAGGCGCGGCTGCGCGCGGCGCTGCGCCAGCTCGCGGATGCCTTGCTCGCGCTCCACGCGACGGGCAAGGTCCACCGCGATCTCAAGCCGTCGAACGTGCTCGTCGAGACCGGCGGCCGCGTCGTCATCCTCGACTTCGGGCTCGTCGTGGAGCACGAGAACCTCGATCGCACGCACGACGGCGGCTCCGTCGGAACCGTCGCGTACATGTCGCCCGAGCAGTCGGCGGATCTCCCGCTCGGCCCCGCGACCGACTGGTACGCCGTGGGCGTCATGCTCTACGAGGCGCTCACGGGCAAGCGGCCGTTCGCGGGCGCGGCGAGCGACGTCATCGAGCGCAAGCGGCTCGAGGATGCGCCGCCGCCGTCGGCGATCGCCCCGGGCGTGCCGGCGGATCTCGAGGCGC
>JAIOII010001688.1 GCA_019912685.1 Kofleriaceae bacterium | reverse complement strand
GCCGAGCGGGTAGTCGTCGACGCCGACCTCGCCGAGAAGAGCTCGAAGGGCTTCGGCTCGCTCGCCATCCACCATCGCCTGACCCGCGCCGAGCTCGACGAGCTCGCCCGCGCGCGCCCCGCGCTCCGTCAGCACAAGGCGTGGGTCGAGGCCGTCGTCACGCGGCTGCGCCCGCCGCCGCACGTCGACTGGGACCTCGATCTCGCCTCCCGCGTCGCCTACCTCGACGAGCTGTGGGCCGAGGTCGCGCCGCTGCCGCCCTCGTTCAACTCGCTCAAGGCGCACGTGCTCTACCACCGGCTCGCGTGCGACCTGCGCGCCGGCACGTTCGACCGCGATCGCCTGCTCGCGTACCTCGCGCTGCCGCGCCGCGGGACCACGTACGTGCGCGGCGCCTGGCTCGAGAAGCTCGAGCAGGGCACGGTCGCCACCCTCGATCACGACTTCTCGCGCGTGACCGGGCTCGCCGCCGTCGCCGGCGACGAGGCGCTCGTGCGCACGTACCTCGCCCACTTCCTGCGCGACGAGGAGCCGGCCGCGTTCGGCGCGTACGTCGAGGCGCTCTGGCTGGAGCGGCTGCGCGCGGAGACCCGGCTCCTCGCCGGCGATCGCGACGTCGACCGCTGGACCTCCGTCCTCGGCGCGGCCGCCGTCACCGCGCTGCGCGACCGGGTCGAGCTCGACTTCGCGCCGACCAACCCGCGGCTCTTCGGGCGCGACACGCCGGTCGTGCTCGACGTCGACATCAAGCACGCCGGCACCCTGCGCGTGAAGGTGTTCCGCATCGACGTCGCCGCCCACTTCCACGCCCGCGGCGCCGACGTCGACACCACGCTCGATCTCGACGGGCTCGCCGCCGGCTGGGAGGAGCTGCGCACGTGGACCGCGCCGCCGCTCCACCGCGTACGCACGCGCTTCGAGCTCACCGCGTGCGAGCGGCCCGGCACCTACGTCGTCGAGCTGATCGCCGGCGGCAAGGCCAGCCGCGCGCTCGTGCGCAAGGGCGACCTCCGCTACACCACGCGGCCGAGCGCCGCCGGGATCGCGCTCACCGTGCTCGACGAGGCGGGCCGCGGGCGTCCCGACGCGAGCGTGTGGCTGGGCGGCCGCGAGTACCAGGCGCGCGAGGACGGCGACGTGACGCTGCCGTTCTCGACCCGCGCGAGCCAGACGCCGGCCCTGCTCGTCGACGGCGACCTCGCCGTCGTGGCGTCGGTCCAGCTGCCGGCCGAGACCTACGCGCTCGACGCCGCGATCCTGCTCGATCGCCAGGCGGTGCTGCCCGGCCGCGACGCGACCGCGCTGGTGCGCGCGTGCCTCACGGTCGCCGGCGCGCCGACGACCGTCGCGCTCCTCGAGGAGCCCTACGCCGAGATCACGGTGACCGACCGCGCCGGCGTCCCGGCGACCCGGCGCCAGCCGCTCGTGCTCGCCGACGACGCCGACGTCGAGCTCCCGATCGCCGTGCCGGAGAACGCCGCGTCGCTGGCGATCACGGTGGGAGGACGCGCGCGCGTCGTGTCCGAGCAGCGGACGGTCGAGCTCGTCGACGAGGCGGCGATCGAGGTCGGCGCGATGCATGCCGCGATCGCGACCGAGGCGCTCTACCTCGAGCGCGACGCCGATGGCTTCTCGCTCCTCCTGCTCGGCAAGACCGGCGAGCCGCGCGCCGGGCGCGCCGTGTCGCTGCAGCTGAGGCTGCGCGTCGTCACGTTCCTCTGGGAGGTGACGCTCGCCACCGACGAGCGCGGCCGCATCGGGCTCGGTCGCCTGCCCGGCGTCACCGGCCTCCACGCGACGACGACGACCGGGCTGGCGCAGGACTTCACGGTCGCGCCGCCGTCACCGCCGCTCGCGACGGTGATGACCGCGCGCGAGGGCGACGACGTGCTCGTGCCGGTGGCCGTCGACGACCTCCGCGGCGAGGCGCCGCCCGACTGGACGCTCGTCGAGCTGCGCGGCGGGGCGGTCGCGATCGATCACGGCGCGGGCGCGCGCCTCGACGCGGAGGTCGTCGACGGCCACCGGCAC
>JAIOII010001687.1 GCA_019912685.1 Kofleriaceae bacterium | reverse complement strand
GCCGTGGGCCTTGCCGTACGCGGCGGCCGCGGCGTCCCACGCCTGGGCCTTCTCGTGCGTCTTCGCGAGCTGCAGGTAGATCGGCGCGGCGTCGGCGCGCTGCGCGAGCTCCGGGTTGGCGGCGAGCAGGCGGTCGAGCGCCGCGCCGGCGCCGGTCAGATCGCCGCCGGCCGCCGCCTTCACCGCCCAGTCGAACGCCGCGCCGTCCTTGGTGGCGCGCTCGCCGTCGTAGTGCGCGAAGAGCTCGTTCGACTGCGCGACGAGATCCGTGTTGGGGACGCCGCTCTTCTTGTACGTGAACACGCTGCCCAGCACCTCCTCGTTGGTGCGGGCGAGCTCGATGGCGGCGAGCTCGCGCCACGTGAGCCAGAGCGGGGTCTCCTCGTTCGCGAGCCTGCCGCCGGGGAGCTGGAGCTTCTTCTTGGGCGCCGGCTTGGGCGGCGGCCCGCTCACGTACGAGAGCCACGCGACGCGCGCCGCCTTGCGCACGCGCGGCGCGTCGTCGTTCGTCGCCTTGAGCACGACCGACACGGCCTCGCGGTGGTGCGCGGTGCCGAACGCCTCGAGCAGCGCGACGCGCAGGTCCTCGTCGTGCTGCGTCGCGCCGAACGCCTTGCCCGGCTCCTGCCGGTCGAGGCGCTCGAGCTGGTACGTCGCATAGCGGGCCATCGCCTTGTTGGTCGACTGCGACGCGATGTGGAGGGCGGGGAGCGAGTAGGGCGCCATCTCGCGGAGGCGGCGGCCGCACTCGTCGCGGTACACCATCGTCGCCTCGGCGAACGCGACGTCGAGGATCACCTGCGCCGCGTCGACGCGCCGGGTGGCGGCGAGCGCGCGGACCGCGACGACGTCGGCGATCGTCTCGTTGCGCCCGGGCGTCGCGGCGTCGACCTTGGCCAGCTCGGCGAGCCAGTCGAAGTCGTCGTCGGCCTTGGCCTCGGCGGCCTTCTGCCGCTTGGGCGTCACGAAGCGGCCGCTCGCGTCGGGCACCTCGGCCTCGATCGCCGTGAGCAGGGCGCGCCGCTCGTCGACGGTCGACGCGTGCGCCCGCTCGAGGAACGCGTCGATCGCCGGCACGGCGTGCGGCGCGACCGCGGTGAGGTCGGCGAGGACCTTGGTGGGATCGGCGCCGCTCGCGTCGAGCCCCGTGAGGAGCGCGGTCGCGGTCGCGGCGTCATCGGTCTCGGCGCGCGCGGGCGCGGCGGCGAGCAGGAAGAGAGCTAGGAAGAGCGCGAACGGGCGCATCGCGGGGTACCTACCACGCTGAGACGACGCGCGGCGGTGCGCCAGTATTTCGACTCCCCCCGGAGCCGATTCAGTGGAGGACCCGGCTGGCCGGCAGCGAGAGCGGCAGGTTCTCGTCGAAATCGATGAAGCGGAGGCCCATGCCGCGGGCCGAGAGCGGCTCGTCGCCGCCGGCGCCCGCGAAGTTGAGGCACAGGTGGTGCTTCACCTCGGCGCGCGCGACGATCTCGTCGTCCGAGTCGCCGATCTGGAAGTGCACGGTGACCACGCTGCCGAGCGGCAGGATGTCGTTCGACTGCACCAGCATCCCGCCGGCCGAGATGTTGCGGGCGACGGCGATCGTCTCGCCGTAGAGCTCGCTGCCGAGGACGACGGAGAAGATCTTGTCGAAGCGGAGGTGGATTCGCTTCTCGGCGCCGGGGACGGGCGCTGGTGACTTCATGATGAATGAATGGTCGCAGCTTGTAGGAGATGAAGTCAAAGAAACCACATGTAGGATACAGAGGGATATCGAAGAGGATATGGAAGGGGAGGGAAGAAGGGAGAAGTAGAAGGGTAAGGAGAAGTAGAAGGGTAAGGGTAAGGCATGAAGACCCTGGTCACCGGGGGGGCGGGGTTCATCGGAAGCGCGGTGGTGCGCCAGTTGATAGCGCGGGGGCGCGAGGTGCGCGTGATGCTCGCGCCCGCGGAGCCCGACGACAACGTGCGCGGGCTCGACGTCGAGCTGGTGCGCGCGGACCTGCTCGATCGCGAGGGCGTGGCGCGCGCCGTCGCCGGCTGCGACGTCGTCTATCACCTCGCCGCGATCTACAGCCTCTGGCTCCCCGACGAGTCGATCATCTACCGGGTGAACGTCGAGGGCACGAAGCACGTGCTCGCGGCGGCGCGCGCCGCCGGCGTCCGCAAGGTCGTCCACACGAGCTCGATCGCGGCGATCGGCGTGCCGCCCGAGGGCGCGCTCGCCGACGAGCGCTTCCGCTTCAACCACTGGGAGGGCGGCGGCGCGTACATCCGCTCGAAGTACCTGTCCGACCTCGACGCGCAGCGCTTCGCCGCCGACGGGCTGCCCGTCGTGATCGTCAACCCCGGCTTCCCGTTCGGCGAGCGCGACCGTGGTCCGACGCCGACGGGCCGCTTCATCGTCGAGGCGCTGCGCCGGCGCGTGCCCGGCTACACCTCGGGCGGCTTCTGCGCCGTCGACGTCGACGACGTCGCGGCGTGCCACGTGCTGGCCGAGGAGAAGGGCCGGATCGGCGAGCGCTACATCGCCGGCGGTCACAACGTCACGTACCGCGAGTTCTTCGCGACGGTGTCGCGCGTCGCCGCGCTGCCGCCGATCCGCCGCCGCATCCCGGACGCCGCCGTCCTCGGCATGGCCTGGGCCTCGGAGGCGCGCGCCCGTCGCGGCGGCCCGCCCCCGCGCATCACCATGAAGGCGGCGCGCTACGCACTGTCCACCGTCTGGTACGACTGTTCCAAGGCGCGGCGCGAGCTGGGCATGCCGCTGACGCCCCTGGACACGACGATCGCCAAGGCGGTCCGCTGGTTCCGGGACCACAAGACGAACTGATGGCCACCGGCCCGGGACCGCGTTAGGTTCTGGCCGTGCGGCTCGCCCCCTCGCTCGTCGGCCTCGCGCTCGCCCTGGCGGCCGGCGGAGGTGCGCGCGCCGAGACCGAGGCGCCGCCGCCGCCGAAGCCGTGGCTCGGCATCGGCTTCAGCGCGGACGGCTACTCCGCGGAGGTGACCGACGTGCATCCCGCCACCGGCGCGGCGGCCGCGGGGCTCCTGCCCGGCGATCGCATCGTCGAGATCGACGGGATCCAGCTCGTGCCGGGCGTCGGGCTGGCGGAGATCATCTCCGAGCGCCGGGTCGGTCAGCGCATCACGATCCGGCTCATCCGCCCGAGCCCCGAGGGGCTCGGCGAGGAGGCGGTGGTCGGCGCGCGCCTCTCGGCGATGCCCACCACCGACGAGCTCGTGTACCGGCGGCTGTTCGATCGCGCGTTGCCGGGGCTCACGCTCTTCGACGCGCACGGCGCCGTGGTGCCGGTCGCCGACTGGACGCGGCGGCCGCAGGTGTGGATGGTGTTCGACGCGCGCTGCGACGCATGCGCGGGCGCCGCGGCGA
>JAIOII010001686.1 GCA_019912685.1 Kofleriaceae bacterium | reverse complement strand
GGTCGGCCCCTTCGACGTGAGCGAGCGCTCGCGCGGACCGCTCCTCGTGACCCTCGCCCTCGCCCTCGCCGCCCTCGGCGGCCTCGCCGCCGCGCTCGCCCTCGCGCTCTACCGGCGCGGGACGAGGCCCCACCAGTCGAGCACCAGCACGACGCGCGGGTCGTAGGACTTCTTGCCGCCCTCGCCCGCGACCTCGAGGCTCACCTCCTCGCGCGCCGGGTCGACGTTCTTCACCGCGACGAGGCGCAGGCGCAGCGCGCCCAGGTCCTCGCGCCCCGGCAGCGCCGCCTTGTCGAGCACCTCGCTCCACGCGTACAGGGTGTCGCCGGCGAAGGTCGGGTTGGTGTGCTGCCCGCCGTTCCACGCCGCCATGCGGATCACGTTCTCGAGCCCGCCGTGCGCGAGCGCGTGGGCCACGCTGATGACGTGGCCGCCGTAGACGAGCCGCTTGCCGAAGCGGGTCTGCGCCTGCGCGTGCTGGTCGAAGTGGACCCGCGCGTTGTTCTGGTAGAGGCGCGTCGCCAGGGTGTGATCGGCCTCCTCGAGCGTCATGCCGCCGTGGTGCACGATGCGCTCGCCGACCTCGTAGTCGTCCCACAGGTGGTTGCCGCCGGTCGCCCAGCGCAGCTCGGCGAAGCGCGACAGGTTGAGCGCCGCCGGCACGGGCAGGTCCTCCACGGGGACCGCGTCGGGCAGCTGCGGGACGGTCGCGCCCGTCGACGTCGCCGACGGATCGCGCTTCTCGACCATCACCCAGCGGTGAAACGACAGGACCTCCTGGCCCTTCTGGTTGTGGCCGCGCGAGGTCACGTACACGACGCCGCGCTTGCCGTCGGACAGCTCGCGCAGGCCGATGACCTCGCTCTCGGCGGTGAGCGTGTCGCCCGGGTACACCGGCCGCTGGAACAGGACGCGCGAGTAGCCGAGGTTCGCCACGGCGTTGAGCGAGATGTCCGCGACCGTCTTGCCGAAGACGATGTGGAACGCCAGGAGGTCGTGCACGACCTCGCGCGAGTAGCCGAGCGAGCGGGCGAACTCCGTCGACGACGCCACCGGGCGCCGGTCGCCGGTCAGCGCGATGTAGAGCGCGAGATCGCCGCCGTGGATCGTGCGCGGGGTCGCATGCCGGAGCCGCTGCCCGACGCTGAAGTCCTCGAAGTAGTTACCGGTGGTCGCCTTGCCGCTCGTCTTCATAACGCGAGCGGCGAGCCTGCCCCGACTACTCGGTCAATGTAAAGCCGTAGCTGATCGTCATCGGCGCGCCGGTCCACTCGGGAAACGAGGCCGATTTCGCGGCCGCCGCGACGCACGAGCCGGTCGGCGTGCCGGCGAACGCGCCCTGCGCCTCGACCTTGGTCACCTTGCCCGAGGGATCGACGGTCGCCTTGACCTTCACGTGACCGGCGACGCCGTGCTGGTCGTAGCAGGCCTGCGCCTGCTTCGCGACCGCGCCCATGCCGGAGCGGATGTCCTTGCCGTCGAGGCCCGTCTTCTCCGGCTTGGCCGCGCCGCTGTCGCCGCCCTGGGTCGGCTTCTGCGCGCCGCCCGAGGCCGCCGCGAGCAGATCCTC
>JAIOII010001685.1 GCA_019912685.1 Kofleriaceae bacterium | reverse complement strand
GTCGTGGTGCTCGGCCTGCTCGGCCTGCCGGTCGCCTACACGTTCGGCGCCGGCGTCCTCGTCGCGCTCGCGACGAGCGCGATGCTGCGCAGCCGCGACGCCGCGCCGGCCACCGCGTTCACGCCGTCGACTCCGTCGGCGGTTCCGACCGGCCACGCGCTCCACATCGCGTAGCTCGAGGGCGTCGCTCGAGCTCAGGGCTCGGTCATCGGCGTGAAGGGCTCCCAGTCGGTGACGGCGGTCGGATCGATGGTGAACAGCGGGATGTCGACCGGCACCTGCGTGCAGCCGCTCGTGCCCATGACGTACGCGGTGGTGCCGACGTGCTCGCCGGTCACGCGGTGGTAGGCGCCGGCGGCGCCGCGCGCCCAGGCCGGGCGCAGCTCGGCGGGGCAGGGATCCCCCGAGCTGTCGGCGAGCGGCTGGGTGCATGCCGCGTCGGCGAAGGCCGCGCTGCGGTCGAGGTACGCGGTGGGCTCGCAGCGCTCGACGCCGCTCCCATCGCGCGCCCGGCACTCGACGCCGTGGCGCGAATCCCACAGCTCGCGTGGGCCGATGGTCCCATCGGCGTAGACGCTGTAGCCGCGGCGGATGCGGGTCGCGCCCTCGCCCAGCGCGCGCGACGTCTCGACGACGAACGCCGAGGACGGGAGGCGTGCGCCGACGAGGCCGTGGACGCCGGTCGTCGACGTGGCGGCGGTGCACTGGGCGCCGATGAGGTCGTAGACGGGGCCGCTGTACGGGCTGATCGGCGCGTACTCGTGGCTCGGCGCGCAGGCGCGCGGCGTCGTCGTGAACAGCTTGTGCTCCGGCACGGCCTCGCACGGGGCATACGTGCGGACCGACTGCGTGCACGCGGCGTCGGCAAAGCTCGGCGGCGACTGCTCGCCGGGGTCTGCGAAGAGGCGCGGCGCGCAGCGCACGCTGCCGTCGGGCATCCGGTCGTACCGGCATCCGCTGTCCAGCGCCGGCGCGAACAGGTGCAGGAGCTCGCGGGCGCCGTCGGCGGTGGTGCGCACGCGCAGCATGAGCTCGCTGCCGGCGGGCTCGAGGGTGAGGGTCTCGGCGACGAAGTCGGTCGACGGCACCTCGGTGGCGGTGTAGTAGGTGCCGCCGGTGGGGGAGGTCATGACGCACGCGCCCGAGAAGTCGACCATGTACAGCGGCGACGGGACGGCGACGGCCTGCGGGTCTCGCCAGTAGCGGACCTGGCAGCCCTCGGAGGTCTGGTAGTACGCCGGGCCGCCGGGCAACGTCGAGGACGACCAGAAGACGCGATCGGTGCACGTCTGGTCGCGGTAGCGCACCGTGACCTGCGTGGCGCCGGGCACGCAGCGGCTCGAGCCGTCGGCCAGCCGGCGGAACGCGCAGTCGACGGCGAGCAGCGAGTCGAACCAGCCGACCTGAACGCGGAAGCCGTCGCCGGCGACGAGCAGCCGCCGCTTGAGCCGCGTCCCCGAACGATCGTCGGCGTCGGGAGGATCGGTGACGGCTGGCGGGGCATCGGCGCCGGGCGTCGCGTCGACGGAGCCGGGCGCGTCGACGGAGGAAGACCCGTCGCCCCCGCAGGCGCTCACCACGGCCGCGATCACGATCACGATCACGATCACGATCACCCCAGCGTGACGCATACCGCCGATCGTACACGAGGACATCCGGCGAGTGCGGCCGGCAACGGGGACACCGCGAGCGCGCCGCGGTTGCTCGGGCATTTTTCCTCGGCGCGTTTCGCCTCGCGCGCGACCACGCGTTGTCCCGGGAAGCCACGCTCGCGCGGGCGCGGCGCGAGTGAATCACGCGACATCGGTCGTGGCGTTTCGCTTGCAGTCGCCGAGCGCATGGGCGCAAGCATCGACACCGGTGACGACAAGAAGAGCGTGAACGTCGAGCTCAACATCGTGCCGTACATCGACCTGATGAGCTGCCTCACGGCGTTCCTGCTCGTCGTCGCGGTGTGGGTGAACCTCGCGCAGATCACGATCCAGCCCAAGGGCAAGGCGCGCGGCGGCGAGCCGCCGATCCACGTCGTGCCGAAGGTCTCGGTGCTGCTGCAGGGCGATCGCGCGTACGTCGGCGTCGCGAACCTGCCGATCGATCCGGTGGTGCTGCCGCGCGCGCCCGGCGGCGACTTCGACTGGGGCGGGCTCGAGGCCGCGCTCGTCGCGCTCAGGAAGGAGAGCGACTTCGCCGAGCGCGCCGACATCGAGGTGGCGGCGGAGAGCACCGCGACGGCGCCGCTCACCTACGACCACGTGATGCACGTGATGGACGTCGCCGTGAAGGTCGGGTTCACGCGGCCCGAGCTGACCGAGCCGACGAGCCTCTCGTGGCGGCCCACGCTCTGAGCGCAGCCGCGCCGACGAGCGCGGCGGTCGCGGCGGCGGCGACCGGTTGCCGGTGCAGCGACGGCGCGTACGTCGACGTGAAGATCAGCCAGAACGTCCACATGCCGGCGAGGTGGAGCGGCGAGCGGTGTCGCGTCCCACGCCCGCAACGTGACGCGACGCGACGCGGCCGACGGTGCAATCATGATCGCATGGGTCGAACGACCCATACCGCGTGCCCGCGTTCGTGAGGACACTCCTGCGCCATGCCGATCCGCACCGTCGTCATCTCCCTGGTCGTCGTGCTCGCCGCCTGCGCGCCGCGCGATCCGGGCCTGCGGCTCGAGGGCCCACGGCCCGACGTACCCGCCGAGGTCCGTCGCCTCGACCTGACGTTCCGCGGCGCGGGCGTCGAGCTCTACGCGCAGAAGTGGCGGCCGACCGAGGTCGAGCCGAAGGCCGTCGTCGTCATCCATTACGGGCTCGCCGATCACTCGGCGCGCTACAACGAGCTCGCCGTGCGGCTGGTGCAGGACGGCTACGCCGTGTGGGCGTTCGACATGCGCGGGCACGGGCGCTCGGCGGGACCGCGCATCAGCTTCGACAGCATCGACGTGATGCTCGACGACCTCGACGCGTTCCTGCGGCTCGTGCGCGAGCAGGAGGCGGGGCGGCCGCTCTTCCTCTACGGCCACAGCTTCGGCGGGCTCATCGCGTGCCTCTACGCCATCGAGCGCCAGCCCGCGCTCGCCGGGCTCGTGCTCGCGGCGCCCGCGCTCGCGTTCGACGCGCCGCCGGTGCAGGCCGGCGCGATCGCTGTCCTCGGCGTCATCGCGAGGAACCTGCCGGCGGTGCCGCCCGAGCACGCGGCGTTCTCGCGGCGCCCCGAGGT
>JAIOII010001684.1 GCA_019912685.1 Kofleriaceae bacterium | reverse complement strand
CCGCCGAGCACCTCGCAGAGCGTGCGCGCCAGGCCGTACTGGTCGGCGGCCGGCCCCACCCGCTCGCCGCGGCGCTGCTCGGGCGCCATGTAGCGCGGCGTGCCGGCGGTGCGCGCGTGCTCGTCGGCCGAGACCGCGATGCCGAAGTCGCTGAGGTACGCCGTCTCGTTCTGGTCGAGGAGGATGTTCGACGGCTTGACGTCGCGGTGCACGACGCCCTGCTCGTGCGCGTGCGCCAGCGCGGCCGCGATCTGGCGTCCGATGCGGAGCGCGATCGCCGGCGAGAGCGGCGTGTGCATCCGCCGCGCGAGGCTCATGCCCTCGATGTACGGCATGACGACGAAGCCGTCGCCGTACTCGAAGAGCGGGACGATGTGCGGGTGCGAGAGCCGCGCGATCGTGTGCGCCTCGCGCGCGAGCAGCTCGCCGCGAACCGACGAGAGCGAGGCGCGCGACCCGAGCCGCTTCACCGCGGCCACGCCACCGGAGACCACGTGCCGGCCGAGCCAGACCTCCGCCATGCCCCCGGACCCGATCCGCCGGACCAGGACGTAGCTCCCGACGCGCTCGGGCGGCGGAACCGTTTGCGCCGTCGCTTCACTGCCTCCGGGCGCGACCAACACGACCTCTCCATACCACTCCTCGCGACACGAGTCTCCTTCACAAGCTCGACGCACGGCAATTCGTGGCACTCGCGCGTCGCACATCCGCCGACCGAGAGACACCTTGCGCTCGAAAACGACCGCGGCGACGATTTCGACGCAACCGGCGCGGCCCACCGCCGATACCGGGGTCATGATGCGCAGCACCTCGCTCCTATGCTCCCTCGTCGTCCTGGCGTCGTGCGCCCGCTGGGCGCGCGAGCCGCGCTTCGGCAGCTTGAAGCAGGACGATCGCCCGTTCTCGTTCCGCCACAACATCGAGCTCGTCGAGGTGTCGAACGGCCTGCGGGTCGCGCTCATCCGCGACGACCGCACGAACCTCGCCACGGTCGACCTGCGGTACGCGGTCGGCGCGGCCGAGGATCCGCCGGGGCGCACCGGCATGGCGCACCTCGTCGAGCACCTCGTCTTCGAGCTCCGCGACGAGGCGGGCGGACCGACGGTCGGCGAGGAGCTCGGCGAGCTCGCGCTCTACATGAACGCGTCGACCTCGTGGGACTTCACGCACTACGTGACCCACGTCCCCATCGAGCACCTCGAGCGCGCGATCACGCTCGAGGCCCGCCGCATGCTCGGGCGCTGCGACCAGCTCGACGAGGCCACGTTCCTGCGCGAGCGAGAGATCGTGCGCAACGAGGGGCGCGAGCGTCAGTCGGCCGCGACCGACACGATGTGGAGCCTGCTCGGCGAGGTCTACGGCAAGGACCACCCGTACGCCCGCCCGATCACGTCGGACGAGATCGCGACCGCGACCCGCGAGGAGGTCTGCGCGTTCATCGAGAAGCACTACACGCCCGATCGGGCGTACCTCGTCGTCACCGGCCCGTACGACGCGGCGGAGATCCGGGGGCTCATCGGCCGGAGCTTCGGTCCGATCGTCCGCAAGGCGGACGGTCCGCGCGCGCCCGTCGCCCGGCCCAGGCTCGACGGCGCGACGACGCGGCGATCGGCGCCGATCACGAAGCCGACGGCGCTCGTGTATCTCTCCCACCCCGCCTGGGGCGCGAGCGGCACCGTGCCGTTCCTCCTCGGTCGGCAAGCGCTCGCGGCGGCGCTGTCGGAGGCCGACGACGAGCACGGCTGGATCACCAACACCGCGGTCTACGTCGAGGGCGGCGGCCGCGCGCCGGTGCTCGTCGCCGGCGTCGAGGTCAGTCACGAGTCCCGCCTGCAGGAAGCGGCGGCGGAGGTGTTCCTTCGCGCCGCGCAGCTCCTCGAAGGCACGACCCCGCGCGAGCTCAGCCCGGTGCTCGGCGAGCTGACGATGGCGTACGTCCAGAGCTGGGATCACCTGCCGGGCCGCGGCGGGTGGATCGCGCAGTTCATGCAGTACACCGATCACAACTGGTTCATGTTGAAGGAGATGCGCCAGATCACCGACACCGACTGGCGCAACGCGATCCGGGAGCTGCGCGCCGCGATGCGGGCGGATCTCGCCCATGTCGTCCTGCTCACCCCCGGCGACGCGAAGGTGCGCGCGACGCCGACCGCGGTGCCCTCGGGCTCGCACGACCTCCGACCGTGGCGCGCGCCCGTCGATCCGGCCGAGGCCGACCGACCGATCGAGATCGCGGGTGCGCCGTCGCGGGCGCGGGTCGACGAGTACACGCTGGCCAACGGCCTGACCGTGCAGCTCGCGCCCGACCCCGACAGCCCGGTCATCGACGCGCGCCTGGTCTTTCCCGTCGGCAGCGCGCACGAGCCGCGCGATCGCCCGCACCTCGCGACCGCCGCCGCCAAGCTCCTGCACTATGACCTCGAGGGATTCCACGAGCGGCGGACGCTCTACAAGCTCGACTGGGCGCTGTCGCGCGGGACCGAGTACACGGCGTCCGTGAGCGAGACCGCGACGGTGTTCTCCGTCCGCGGCATGGCGCACTGGGCCGACTGGCACGTGTGGATGCTGTCGTGGCTCCTCGACCAGGGCCGCTACAACGCGGAGGTCATCGAGGCGGTCCACGACGCCGCGCGTGCGCGCGGCGACGACGCGGACGAGATGGATCCCGTGGCCCGCATGTTCCTGTCGCGGCTGTTCGGATCGGGACATCCCTACGCGGTCCCGGCCCCGAAGCGCGGCGCGGCGTATCTCCGCATCGACGCCGACGACCTCGAGCGCTGGCGCGAGCGGTACTTCCGGGCGCGCGGCGCGACCCTCGTCGTGAGCGGCGCGTTCGACGTCGCGGCGATGAAGCGCGAGATCGACGAGCTGTTCGGCCCGTGGTCGGGCGCGGCGCCCGCCGACCTGCCCATGGTCCCGCCCACGCGGCCGGCCAAGGGACCGACGTGGCTCGCGGCCGACGACGACGAGGCGAGCCAGACCGCGATCGTCATCGGGTACGCCACGCGCTCGGACCCCGGCCGCGACGAGGCCGCGCGGGCGGTGGTCGAGGAGATGATCGAGGACGCGCTGCGCGACGTGCGCGAGGGCATGGGCGCGAGCTACGGCATGCACGCGCAGTACGTCTCCGGCGCCGCCGGCGGCATGCTCCGCGTGCGGGGCGACGTGGACGAGAGCAAGGCCGACGCTGTGCTTTCGCACGTGCTCGACGCGCTCGCCGCGATCCGGGCCGGCGGCGATGACCAGCGCGCCGCCTTCGTGCGCGCGCGCAAGAAGGTGCTCGCGCGGGCGATCGGCCGGATGGGCGGCGCCTCGGCGATCGCGAGCGAGCTCGCGTGGAACGCGGCGCACGGGCACTCGCTGCGACACAGCACGATCGTCGCGACGCAGATCTCGGCGCTGAAGCTCGAGGACGCCGTGCGCGTCGCCGCCGCCGACCTCGCCGACGAGCGCCGGGTCGTGCTGGTGTCCGGCAAGCGCGCGTCGGTCGATGCGGCCTACGCGCGCATCGGCGTGACGCCCGAGCGACCGGCGCGGGACACGGACACGGGCAAGGCCGACG
>JAIOII010000174.1 GCA_019912685.1 Kofleriaceae bacterium | reverse complement strand
TCTCTCCGCCACCCCTCTCGGTCCCCGATCTCCCTTCTCCCCTCTCCCGTCTTCCCGTGCCCGTGCCCGTGCCCGTGCCCGTGCCCGTGCCCGTGCCCGGATCCGGAGCCGCAGTCGCTTCCGCACCGGCATCCACATCCGCGGATGCGTCCTTCGACTCGCCGGCCGCGCCGACTCGCTCAGGACGAACGGTGGCGTCCTCCGGACCAACGGTGGCGGCGCGATCGCTGCGAACCGATCCGGAGTCGCGCGTCGCCACGAAGACCACGCCCGCGGACACCGCCACCACCAGGATGCCGACGAGCCGCCCGCGACGCGACGCCACCGGCGCCTCCCTCGCCGTCGCAAGCGGCGCAGCCTCGAACGCCGCGATCAGCTCGCCCATCGATGCGTAGCGATCGCGCGGCGCCGACGCCATCGCGCGCACGAGCACGGCGCCGACGGCTGGCGACATGCCCGCGAATGCGTCCTTCGACTCGCCGGCTACGCCGGCTCGCTCAGGACGAACGGCCACGCCCGCGCGGATCGCCGCGAGCCGCGCCGCGGGCTCGATCGGGAACGGCCGCTCGCCCGCGAGCAGCTCCCACGCCATGACGGCCCACGCGAACTGATCGACGCGCGCGTCGATCGCGGCGCCCGTGAGCTGCTCGGGCGCGAGGTACGCCGGCGTGCCGCTCACCCGCACCATCCCCGCGGCCTCGGCGGCCGCCGACGTCGTCGCGCGCTCGTCGCTGCGCGCCAGGCCGAAATCGGTGACCACCGCGCGCCCGTCGCGCGTCACGAGCACGTTCTGCGGCTTCACGTCGCGGTGCACGAGACCGGCGTCGTGCGCCGCCGCGATCCCGCTCGCGGCATCGACGAGGGCGCGCGCGACCTCCTTCGCGTCGCGGCCCACCGCCCACTGCCGCAGGTCGACGGCGTCGACCTGCTCCATCGCGACCCACACCTCGCCCTCGTGCTCGCCCACGTCGTAGACGTGACACACGCTGGGATGCGAGAGCCGGGCGAGGCTTCGCGCCTCGCGCGCGAGCCGCGTGCGCTCGCTGCCGTCGGTCGCGCTCTCGCCATCACGCGCGCGCACCACCTTGATCGCGACCGCGCGCGACAGCTCGGGGTCGAACGCGCGGTACACGAGCCCCATGCCGCCGGCGCCGAGCACGGTGTCGACGCGATAGCGGCCGAAGCGCGGCTCGGGCGCGGCGCCGCGCACCGCGCTCGAGAGCGCCGAGCGACAGGCATCGCAGTCGTCGATGTGCGCCTCGATCGCCGCCGCTTCCCCACCGCCGAGCCCGCCGGCCGCGAAGCCCGCCAGCGCGTCCGCGCTCGGACAGTGCCCGAGCCCGGCGGTCACGATCTCACCGTGTTCGCGCCGGCTCGCCCGCTACGCGGGCTCGGCCGCTTCGTCGTGGGTGCTGCCCCGGGCGCGCTTCGCGCGCGGCCCCACTCCTCGCGGCTGGCGCTCGGGGTCATCGCTTCGCCTCCCGCATCGACCACACGAAGTCGAGCGCCGAGTACTGGTCGGGGCCGGGGCCGAAGGGCGAGGTCGGCGGCATGCCGACGAAGCCGCTCAGGTTGCCGGCCTTCAGCTGGAAGAAGTCGAGGCGCGGCTGCGCGCCCGTCGACACCGACGCGAGCGCGTGGCACGTGATGCACGAGCTCGTCTTCTGGAACTTCGTCTCGATCTGCGAGTTGGCGAGGAGCGTCGGCGCGCCGCCGGCGACGAACTCGGTCTGCACGCCGTTGGCGCGGTAGTAGGCCAGCGGCGTCCCGGCCAGCGCCTGCTGCATCACGTGGTTCACCGTCGCGATCGCCGGATCGATCGGCAGCAGGTAGTCGGCCCCCGTCGTCGTCGGGTTCTCGATCTGCTCGAACGAGATCCACACCCAGCTCGGCAGCGCCTTCGACGTGATGTGCAGCGCCGTCAACCCGACGGCGACCTTGGTGTTCGCCGGCGGCAGGATCGCCTGCGCGACGAGGTAGTGATCCATGCGGTCCTTGTCGGCGACGGGATCGAGGATCTTCCACGCCGCCTTCACCTCCATCGCCGACGCCGGGAACGCGACCGGCGCCGCGCCCGTCTGCCGCAGCGCCGCTTGCCCGTTCCAGCCGTACAGCGCGCGCGACACGATGTAGTCGAACGCGCCCTGGTTCATCGCGACCGTGTACGTGATCGGGTTCCCGTTCACGTCGGTGAGCGTCGTCCCGTCGATCTCCGTGAGCGACAACGTCGGCGGCCCGCTCGGCCCACCGTCGTCCCACGGCTGCGGCGCCGCGCCGCCCGCGAGGTACACCTCGTGCACCTCCTTCCACGTCTGGAACACGGTCGGCGTCGCGCCGAGCGTCCCGCCCGGATCGGGCACGCCTCGCTCGCCCGCCTTCGCCGGCCAGTTCACGTAGAGGAACATGATCCAGGCGAGGGAGCCCGGATCGCGCTTCACGAGCTCGACGATCTGCGTAGGCGCGGTGGCAGTCGAGACGACCTCTGCGAACGTGGGTGCGCCCTTCGCGGCGTCGATCCCACCATCGCCGCGTGCCCCCGTGCCCGTGCCCGTGCCCGTGCCCGTGCCCGATCCGCTTCCCGTTCCCGGCGTTTCCGGCTTCGAGCCGCACGCCGTCCCGGCCCACAGAACGGCGCTCAGCGCGACCACGGCCCGCAGGCCCCCTCGGTGGTGCATGTGCGAACCGTAGGTGGCGCCGGTGCGTCGTTTCAACCGCACTTCGGCGAAATCGATCACGACCCGTGAAACCACTGGTCGGACCTGCAGTGCCGCGATCTCTCACGTGATTTGTTACTAGACTGACGTGTCAGTCCATGCGTAGACTGACGCGTCAGTTCAGTCTGATGGCCAAGGATCCCGCATGACCTCGATCAACTCTTCCGGGCAGAAACTGATCATCGGCGTCGACGTCGGATCGACCACCGTCAAGCTGTGCGTCGTCCACCCCGAGACGCTCGAGATCCTCTGGAGCAAGTACGAGCGCCACGAGACGCGCCAGCCCGAGAAGACGCTCGAGATGCTCGAGCTCATCAAGGCGCAGTTCCCGGACGTGAAGGACAAGGACTTCCGCCTGTTCATCACCGGCTCGGGCGGCGGCCCGATCGCGCCGCAGCTGGGCGCGAAGTTCGTGCAGGAGGTGAACGCGGTGACGATGGCGGTGGAGAAGATGCACCCCGACGTCGGCAGCGTGATCGAGCTCGGCGGCCAGGACGCCAAGATCATCATGTTCAAGAAGAACGAGGAGACCGGCGACAAGACCGCCCAGACCTCGATGAACGACAAGTGCGCGTCGGGCACCGGCGCCACCATCGACAAGTGCGTGCTCAAGGTCGCGATGCCGCGCGAGGAGGTGCCCAACCTGGTCTTCGATCCGACCAAGCTGCACCACGTCGCCGCCAAGTGCGGCGTCTTCGCCGAGACCGACATCGTCAACCTGGTGAAGTCCGGCATCCCGCGCGGCGAGATCATGAACTCGCTCGCCGACGCGATCGTCAGCCAGAACCTCGCCGTCCTCACGCGCGGCAACACGCTCAAGGCCAAGGTCCTCCTCCTCGGCGGACCCAACACGTACCTGCCGTTCCTCCAGCAGTGCTGGCGCCTCCGCATCCCCGAGGCGTGGGCGGAGCGCGGCTACGACTACCCGAAGGACGTGCCGATCGAGGAGCTGATCTTCGTCCCGAAGAACAGCGAGTACTACGCCGCGTACGGCGCGGTCCTGTTCGGCATCCACGAGCCGGCCAACGTCGGCGTGTTCCGTGGCCTCGAGCCGATGCGCGAGTTCATCAGCCACGGCCGCAAGTCGAAGCTCGGCGAGTCGGCCGGCCCTGGCCTCGTCGAGGTCGACGACCAGCGCGTCGCCTTCGCCGACAAGTACCAGACCCCGCCGTACGAGGACGCCGTCCTCGAGGCCGGCAAGACCTACCGCGGCGTCATCGGCCTCGACGGTGGCTCGACCTCGTCGAAGTGCGTGCTCATCGACGAGCACGAGACCATCCTCAAGAAGGTCTACATCCTCTCCAAGGGCAACCCGATCGCCGACATGCGCGACATGTTCCGCGAGATGCGGGACTGGGCCGCGGCCCAGGGCGCCAAGATCGAGGTCACCGGCTTCGGCGTCACCGGTTACGCCGGCGACGTCCTCGACAAGTCGCTCGGCTCCGACGCCAACATCGTCGAGACCGTCGCGCACATGATGAGCGCCAAGCGCTGGTTCCCCAACGTCGACGTCATCTGCGACATCGGCGGCCAGGACATCAAGGTGCTGTTCATGCAGCACGGCGACGTGAAGAACTTCCGCCTGTCGAACAGCTGCTCGGCCGGCAACGGCATGCTGCTGCAGGCGATGGCCGACCAGTTCGGCCTTCCCGTCAAGCAGTACGCCGAGGTCGCCTTCCAGGCCCGCCTCGCGCCCAAGTTCAGCTACGGCTGCGCCGTCTTCCTCGACTCCGATCGCGTCAACTTCCAGAAGGAGGGCTACTCCAAGGAGGAGCTGCTCGCCGGCCTGGCGCTCGTGTTGCCCAAGAACGTCTGGCAGTACGTCGTCCAGATCCCGCGCATGGCCGAGCTCGGCCGCGTGTTCGTCCTCCAGGGCGGCACGCAGAAGAACCTCGCCGCGCTGAAGGCGCAGGTCGACTACATCGAGAAGCGCGTCCCCAACGCCGAGGTCTATCTCCACCCGCACTGCGGCGAGGCCGGCGCGATCGGCGCCGCCTTCGAGGCGCTGCGCGTCACCAAGCGCCGCGGCAAGAGCGTGTTCATCGGCCTCGACCAGGCGATCGACATCACCTACACGTCGACCAACGACGAGACCACGCGCTGCAACTTCTGCCCCAACAACTGCTCGCGCACGTTCATCGACACCGCGACCCTCGACGGCAAGTCGGCCCGCTACATCTCGGGCTTCTCCTGCGAGAAGGGCACGGTCGAGAACCTCGACGCCCTGAAGAAGCTCAACAAGGAGCGCCAGGGCCGCATGAAGAAGTACCCGAACCTCGTCGACTACGAGGCCAAGCTCTGCTTCAAGAGCTTCTTCACGCCGGCGCCGCTGCCCGAGGCAGGCACGCCGGTGAAGGACGTGCAGGTCAAGAAGACGCTGACCGGCCGCGTGATCCGGAAGGACATCGAGCGGCCGTTCCAGCGCAGCTCGGCCGAGCTCGCCGCCAGGCGCCGCGAGGTCCGCGTCGGCATCCCGCGCGTCCTCAACCTCTGGTCGACGGCGCCGTTCTGGCGCGCCTACTTCGAGGCCCTCGGCTTCGACTCGCGCAACGTCGTCTTCTCCGACGAGACCAGCGAGGAGCTGTGGCAGGCCGGCTGCAAGTACGGCTCGGTCGACCCCTGTTACCCGTCGAAGGTGTGCCAGGCGCACATCCACAACCTCCTGTTCAAGCACCACGAGAAGAAGGCGCTCGACTACATCTTCTTCCCGGCGATGACCCACGTGCCGACGTACAACGTCAACACGATGGACACCGCGTCGTGCCCCGTCGTCTCGGGCACCCCCAAGGTCGTGCGCGCCGCCTTCACCAAGGAGACCGACTTCTTCCGCGAGCGCGGCATCAGCTACCTCGACACGGCGGTGACGCTCAACGAGCCGCTCATGTGCCGGCGCCAGATGTTCGACGAGTGGGGCCCGCTCCTCGGCATCACCGAGGACGAGAACGACTTCGCCGTCGGCCAGGCCTTCGCCGCCCTCGACGAGTTCGATCGCCAGATGGAGGCCAAGGGCAAGGAGATGCTCGACGAGGTGACGCGCGAGAACCGCGTCGCGCTCCTCATGATCGGCCGCCCGTACCACAACGACCCGGGCCTCAACCACGCGGTGCTCGAGGAGTTCCAGGCCCTCGGCTACCCGATCCTGTCGATGCGCTCGATCCCCAAGAACCGCGAGTACCTCGACCCGATCTTCGCCGAGGACCTGAAGCTCGGCCACATCCAGGATCCGCGCGACGTGTCCGACGTCTGGCCGGAGAACTACTCGGTCAACTCGGTGCAGAAGGTGTGGGCGGCCAAGTTCGCCGCCCGCCACCCCAACGTCGCCGTGCTCGACCTGTCGAGCTTCAAGTGCGGCCACGACGCGCCGACCTACGGCCTCATCGACTCGGTGATCGCGTCGGCGGGCAAGGCCTACTCGGCGCTGCACGACATCGACGCCAACAAGCCGTCGGGGTCGATCAAGATCCGCGTCAAGACCTACGCCCACACCCTGATGCTCCTGCGCGAGAAGCTCGAGGATCAGGCCGAGAAGCTGAAGGAGCTCGACGTGGCCATGGCCGAGAAGAAGCTCGAGCTCCTCGAGAAGCTGCAGCACAAGCTGGCCGGCGTCGGCAAGACCGACGAGACCGTCGACCAGGCGGTCGCGACGCTCAAGGACCTCCTCGCCGCCAACCAGCCGAAGAACGTCAAGCGCCCCGCGTCGCTCGCGGTGCTTCGCCAGTAACGAGCCAGGCCAGAGAGAACAAGGCCAGAGGACAAGGAACAACGACGATGACGATCATCAACGACGATCTGAAGGGGCTGGACGCGCTCTCGGTGGAGAGCATCGAGGCCGAGCTGGCGAAGTTCGAGCAGGAGGAGCGCGCGCGCCTCGGCCTGCCCAACCAGGCGGCGAAGCACTGGGTCGACGAGGTCCCCCGTGAGTTCCTCGCGTCGCAGCGCGCGCACACGACGATCCTCGTGTGCGGCCTGACCATGGCGCACGACCTGTTCATCCAGGCCGCGCTCCGCGGCATCGGCTACAACGTCCGCGCGATGGACGTGCCGGACAACGACGCGCTCCAGTACGGGCGCGAGTACGGCAACCGCGGCCAGTGCAACCCGACGTACTTCACCGTCGGCAACCTGGTGAAGTACCTCGACGGCCTGCGCGAGCAGGGCATGAAGACCGAGGACATCGTCAAGAACCACGTCTTCATCACCGCCGGCGCGTGCGGCCCGTGTCGCTTCGGCACGTACGTCACCGAGTACCGCAAGGCGCTGCGCGACTCCGGCTTCGACGGCTTCCGCGTCCTGCTCTTCCAGCAGACCGGCGGCCTCAAGCAGGCGACCGGCGACGAGGTCGGCCTCAAGATGGACCCGCAGTTCTTCTGGGCCGTGATCCGCGCCGTCATGATCGGCGACGCGCTCAACGCGCTCGGCTACCGCATCCGTCCCTACGAGGTCGAGGCGGGGTCGGCCGACCGCGCCATCGAGAAGTCGAAGGGCTACATCTCCGAGGCGTTCGCCACCAACGGCTCGCTCTTGAAGGCGCTCTACAAGGCGCGCAAGGAGCTGGGCGCGGTCAAGGTCGATCGCACCAAGGTGAAGCCGAAGGTCGGCATCATCGGCGAGTTCTGGGCGATGACGACGGAGGGCGACGGCAACTACGGCCTCCAGCGCTTCCTCGAGGCCGAGGGCGCCGAGGTCGACATCCAGGTCGTCACCGCGTGGCTGCTGTACATGCTGTGGCAGAGCCGGTACGACACCAACAAGCGCGCCGAGCTGCGCGGCACCGACCAGAAGCAGCACGCCGAGGGCGGCTCGAAGTTCGGGCTCGAGGGCGTCGACGTGCGCAAGCGCATGATGTCCCTGTGGGCCGGCGAGAAGGTCCTGCGCACGCTGTTCCAGACCATCGCCAGCGCGCTCGGGCTCAACCACTTCCACCTCGCCGACATGGACGAGGTGGCGCAGGTCTCCCACGCGTTCTACGACAACAACCTCCGCGGCGGCGAGGGCCACATGGAGGTCGGCAAGCTCATCCAGAACGTCGCCTACTCCAAGGTGAACATGACGCTCTCGGTGAAGCCCTTCGGGTGCATGCCGAGCTCGTCGGTCTCCGACGGCATCCAGAGCTTCATCACCGAGCTCTATCCGCAGGCGATCTTCCTGCCGATCGAGACCAACGGTGACGGCGCGGTCAACGTCTACAGCCGCGTGCAGATGCAGCTGTTCAAGGCCAAGCAGGTCGCGGCCCGCGAGGTCGAGCAAGCGCTCGCCGACGTCGGCATGACCATGGACGAGGTGCGCGCCTACCTGGCCAAGCACCCGGAGCTGATGCACCCGTTCCACAAGAGCCCGCACCGCTCGGGCTCGACGACCGCCGACCTCATCTACGAGGTGGGCGCGCGCCGGAGCAAGCTGGCCTACTGGCGTGGCAAGGTCGTCGACCTGGTGACGCGCAAGACCCAGAAGGAAGAGCGCGCCGCGCACCTGCACGTGCTGTCCGTCGCCCGCAAGGCGGCGGAGCGGACGACGCGCAAGAAGTCGATCGTCAAGACGGCGCCCGAGCACGACGAGGCGCCCGAGCACGACGAGCGCCCGCCGATCCCGGCGGGGCGCAAGTCGCTGAACGTCATCAACTGACGGGCTTCAGAGCAGGAACGGCGTCGCGGAGGCCCAGACCGGCACCGTGCCGGTCGGCGTCTGCCCGACCTTGATGTCGCCGGGGCTCATGCCGCGGGCGTCGGTGAGCGCGTTCCCGTCGCCCTCGTCGAAGTGGTAGAGGGCGGCGGTGTCGGCGTCGACGGCGTAGGGCATGGTCTCGGGCGTGAACGCGGCGGTGTAGCGGACCGTCGTCGAGATGCGCAGCTCGTCCATCCAGCCGTTGAACGAGCGCGAGCCGCTCGTGTCGTGCTTCTCGGCGGCGAGGACCAGGAACGGGTCCTTGGCGGCGCCGGTCGCCCCGTCGCGGTAGCTGACGTCGCCGGTCGGGCCGGTCGCGGTGCCGTCGGGGTTGCCGTCGACGTAGAGGGAGAGGGCGCCCGTCGAGGCGACCCGCGTGACCGCGACGTGGTGCCACGTGCCGTCGACGACGTTCCTGGTGCCGCACAGGCCGGCGCCCGCGGCGCCCTGGCTCACGCCGAACGCGATGCCGCCGCGCGTGATCGCGATGCCGTAGTCGCCGTGGTCGCCGTTGCCCATGCGGTCGCGATCGACGACGACGTTGGCGCTCTGCCACCCGTTCGCCCCCGTCGTGCACGTCTCCGCCCACGTGAACATCAGCGAGTTGGTGCGCACCCAGAAGTCGATCGTGAAGTCGCCGGCGCCGACGTCGGCCGGCACCTGCGGGTCGATCGCGATCTCGACGCGGTCGATGCCGCCCGAGCCCGTCCCGAAGAACCGCAGCGAGCCGGGCACGCTCGGCGTCCCATCTCCCACGTTGCCGTCGTTGGGCCGCGCGTCCTGCTCCGTCGACCCATCGCCGTCGCCGCCGCCACCATCTCCATCGTTGTTTCCGCCATCGTCACCGCCGCCACAGGCGATCACGAGCAGGACAGGGAGGGCGGCCTTGCGCATGGCCGCATTCTAATCCGAGGGGGCTCAGCTGAGGACGAAGCCGCGGCCCTCGAAGCGCGGCTCCTTGGGCTGGCGCGGGCGCGGCTTCTTCGGCTCGACGGTGCCGGTGAGCGCGAGCACGGCGGAGGCCTCCGCCTTGGCCGCCGGGTCCACCACGTACTTGATGAGCAGGTTGTGACTCGCCTCACCCGCCGTGCGCGGCGCGGTGAAGGTCGCCTTCACGACGCCCTGGCCGCCGGGCGCGATCGGCGCGCGCGGCAGGATCGCCACCAGGCACTTGCACGAGCTCTTGAGCTTCTTCTTCTCGAGCTTGAGCGGCTTGGTGCCCGTGTTCTTGAACGTGAACTCGACCGTCGTCTTCTTGCCGGCCTCGATCGTGCCGAAATCGAGCGTCGGCTGATCCAGCGTCATCACCGCCCCGGCGGGGGGCGCGGGCTCGGCCCTCACCGGGGCGCCCGCGGCGGGCTGGGCGAACTTGACGATGCGGACCTTGCCCTCGCCCTCGGTGATTTCCAGTTCGGCGATACCCGAATCGGCCACCAGGTCGATCAGCGTTTTCAGTTTTCGGAGATCCATGACGATAAATTCCTGTGTGCTGGCCCATACGGGGGGCGGGCCGTTCGATGGTCGGATCCGGGCGGCGAAAACAAATGCGCCGTCGGTCCGACCCCGGCGATGCGGGGAGAATCCACGACGGCCACATGTGTTGCTGCTGCCAGCGGGCAACCCAGGACTCCTGCCCGAAGCCGCCTGATCCTGGGTATGAG
>JAIOII010001683.1 GCA_019912685.1 Kofleriaceae bacterium | reverse complement strand
ACGTGTGTCAGCCCGGCGCGCCGCTCGATCCGACCTGCGACCCGTGCGTCGCCCAGGTCTGCGCGATCGACGACTTCTGCTGCGCCGTCGAGTGGGACCAGCAGTGCGCGATGGGCGCCGAGCAGGTCTGCGGCGCGCCGTGCAGCAGCGGCGGCGGCGGTGGTGGCGGTGGCGGTGGCTCGCAGTGCGATCAGTGCATCCAGGAGCTGTGCCTCTACGACCCGTACTGCTGCTACGTCGAGTGGGACGCGCAGTGCGATCAGGAGGCGCAGCAGCTCTGCGGGCAGGTGTGCCCGTGACGCGCTACTTCGCCATCCTCGGCCCGGCGTCGAACGCGTCGAGCACCCGCGCCCGCTTCCTCCGCATCCTCGCGATCGCCGTCCGGCCGTTCCCGTTCTGATCTCAGGCGCGGGGGATGCGGAGCACGAAGGTGCAGCCGGTGCCGGGCGTGTTCTCGACGGTGATCGTGCCGCCGTGCGCCTCGACCGCCTGCCGCGTGATGGCGAGGCCCAGCCCGAAGCCGCTGCGATCGGGGTCGGACCGCGCCGGCTCGGCGAACAGCCGTTCGCGGCTCTCGTCACGGATCCCGCCGCACCTGTCGCTCACCCGGATCTCGGCGACGTCACCGGCGCCGTGCGCGCGGATGACGACCTCGGTGCCCTCGCCGGTGAACTTCACCGCGTTGCCGACGACGTTGACGAGCGCGGATCGCAGGAGCCGCAGGTCCCCGTTGACGGCGAGCTCGGGATCGCCGTGGGTCGTGACCCGTACGTTCCGGACGGCGGCGAGCGCGCGCGTCTCGCCGACGACGAGCGCGACCAGATCGGCGATCCGCACGCGATAGCGGCTGATGTCGGTGCCCGATCGCATCGCGGCGAGCCGCGCCCGCGTCAGCTCGCGCTCGAGGACGTGCCTCAGCTCGCCGAGGCTGGCCTCGATGGCCCGGATCGCCTCCGCTTCCTGCGCGGGCGTGCTCCGCAGCCACGACAGCGCCGCCGTCGCGCTGAGGAGCTGGTTACGAACGTCGTGAACCATGAAGCCGATGTAGGACGCCCGCTCGCGATCGGAGATCTCGGCGTGCTCCTGGACCGCCGCGATGAGCGCGGCGCTCATGTGCCGTGATAGCGCCCGGTACTCCTCCGGCATCACCCGCTCGGGCTCGGCGAGGATGAGCTCGAGGATGATGTCGCGGAGGATCGCCCACTCGCGCACCACCGCCACGACGTCGAAGCCGAGCTTGTAGCGCTGTTCCCCGTGCACGACGCCCGTATCGACGCCGAGTCCCGTGTTCGCCGGCGTCTCGGGCGGCTCCGGCTCGCCCAGGTCCTCGATCAGCTCGTCGAGAAACGACGGCAAGCCGTCGAGCAAGACGCTGTACGCGATCCCATCCGTCGGCGCGGGCGACTCGCGGAGCCGCTCGCCGAACCGGGACAGGATCTCCTCGCGTCGACGCTTCAGCAGCTCGCTCAGCTTCATGCCCGCCTCCTGCCCCAAGGCTACCGCGCGCCCGCGCCCGGGCGAGTCACTCCGTCCGATCAGCCACGCCCCGGGCACGCGCGGTCGTCATCGACCGGATCGGCCTCGACGTGGCGCGCGCGCCACGCGGCGGCGTCGGGCACGAGCCGCGGCGTGAGCGGCGAGTCGAACACCTCGGCCGGGATGCCCGAGCGGTCGAGCTCGTACAGCTCGATCACGTGATCGACGAGATCGACGCCGTCGTAGCGCTCCGGATCGAACGCCGCCTCGGCATGGAACGCGCGGTACTCGTGCAGGAACGCCGAGGTCGGCAGGTCGTCCCAGTACCCGACCTCGGAGCGATTGATGACGTGGTTCACCTCGTGGACCAGCGTCGCGGCGAGCGCGCGCGTCTCCTGGCCGCGGCTGACGTAGATGCGGTTGCTCCACATGTAGCCGTCGATCTCGCCGGCGAGGGCCCGCGCGAGCGCGCCGCCCGGCACGAGGCGCGCGTAGTCGTCGGGCGTGAGCCCGAGCGACGGCAGCTCCGCCCGCACGCGCTCGAAGTCCCAGCACGTGAGGTCGACCAGCTCGTCGAGCTTCACGCGCCCCGCGCGGATCGACGCGGCCGTGTAGCGCGCGAGGTCCGTGTCCTCGAGCTCGAGCACGCGGATCGCGCGCTCGACGTACGTGCGGAACGCGGCGCTCGAACGCTCCGGGTTCACCTCGACGAAGCCCGCGCGGCCGCGGTCGCCCTTGTCGTCTCCGCCGCCCTCGCCGCCCTCGTCCCCGGCCTCGACACAGCCGGCCGCCGCGAACGCGCACGCGAGGAGCAAGACGGGGCGCCACATGGCGGCACCACGGAGCAAGATCGCGGCCGGATCGCGCGGCTGGAATGCCGCGCACTTGCCCGGCCGGTGGCGGCTCGAGTAGCCGCCTACAGCCGCGGGCGCAGGCCCATCTCCTCGATCAGGTGGTCGGCGCCGTCGAGCTGGTCCATCACCCACAGCATGTAGCGCACGTCGACGTGGATCTTGCGCACCATGCTCCCGTCGAACACGACGTCCGACGCGACGCCCTGGATCGTGCTGTCGAAGTTGAGGCCGACGAGCTCGCCGCGATCGTTCAGCACGGCCGAGCCCGAGTTCCCGCCCGTCGTGTCGAGGTCGCTGAGGAAGTTGACCGGCAGCTCGCCGTCGGCGTCGGCGTACGGACCGAACTGCTTCGCGCGGATCGCGGCGAGCATCGCGGCCGGCGCGTCGAACGGCTCCTTGCCGGCGTCCTTCTCCAGGATCTGCGCGCCCGTGGTGAACGGGGCCTCGCTCGGCGTGAACGCCTTGACCGTGCCGTACGTGATGCGCAGGGTCGAGTTGGCGTCCGGCGCGAGCAGCCCGCCGAGCACCTCGCGCATCGCGTCGGCGTAGACCGGCGCCACCAGCATCAGCTCGCCGTTGCGCGTGTCGGCGCGGCGCTCCTCGTCCTTGTAGAGCTTCCACACGCGCTGCGCGGCGCGCACGAACGGATCGCGCGAGCTCGCCAGCTTGGCCTTGGTGCCCTTCTGCAGGAGCTCGAGGCGGAGCGTCTCGTCGGCGAGCTTGGTCGCGCGGTACCAGCCGTCGAGCGTCTTGTCGATCAGCTTCTCGTCGATCCGGGCGGTCGGCTTCACGCCGAGCAGCAGCGGCAGCCACGCGCGCTGCTCCGGCGGCAGGGCGAGCGCGCGCACGAGCGCGAGGCGGAAGAGCGCCCGGTCGAGCGTCGGGTCGTACTGCTTGGTCAGCTGCTTGTGCGACGCGATCGCCGGCGCCAGGTCGCGCTCCTGGTAGCCCGCCTTGCGCTCGGCGTCCGGACGGGCGCGCTCCTCGGCCCAGCGCGTGAGCTGCAGCGCGGACGCGAGGAGGTGCGACTCGCCGAGCGTCACCCTGCGATCGAAGTCGGCGCGGGCGGTGCGCTGCTCGTCGAGCACGAGCTGCTCGAGGCGCGCGATCGCCGCCTTGTGCCGGTCGCGACCGGGCGCGTTCGCCCAGGACAGGACCTGCTGATCGAGCGTGGACTTGCGCGCGAGCAGGTCGCCCGACGTGAGGCCCTTCAGGACGCCGCTCACCTTCTCGAGCCGGTTCTGGTAGCTCTGCTTGAGCACCCCGGCCTTGATCGCGGTCTCGCCCGGGCTCTTCAGGTGCGCCTCGACGATCGCGTACTGCTGCTTCACGTGATCGATGTAGTACGGGTAGAACCACTCGACGTCGTGCTTCACCTCGAGCGCCGTCTTGGTGCGGGTCGTGCGCCCGGGGAAGCCGGCGATCATCACGAAGTCGCTCGGGCGCACGCCCTGGTCGGAGACCTTCAGGAAGTGACGCGGCCGGTAGGGGACGTTCTCCGCCGCGTGATCGGCGGGCTTGCCGTCGGGGCCGACGTACGCGCGGAAGAACGCGAAGTCGCCGGTGTGGCGCGGCCACCGCCAGTTGTCGACCTCGCCGCCGTAGTTGCCGACGGAGCGCGCCGGCACGTAGACGAGGCGGACGTCGCGGAGCTCGAGCTCCTCGATGAGCACGTACAGGCCGCCGCGCAGGTAGTCGGCGACGTTGCAGCGGATGCCGGGACGATCCTTCTCGCACGCGGCGACCTGCTGCTTGATGCGCCGCTCCGCCTCCTCCTTGCGCGCGACCGGATCGACGATGTCGCCGAGCCCGCCGGTCACGGCGGACGTCACGTCGGTGAACGCCTGGGCGACGTACACGCGCTCCGCAGGGCCGGCCGACGGCTCGTCGGCGCGCGTCTTCGCGAGGAAGCCGAGCTCGACGAGGTTCTGGTCCGGCGTCGAGTTGAGCTGCAGCGAGCGCTGCACGCAGTGGTGGTTGGTGACGACGAGCCCGTCGGGTGACACGAACGACGCCGAGCACCCGCGCAGCCGGACGATCGCGCCGAGCGGCGCGGCGAGCGGGTCGGCGAGCGACTTCGGATCGAGCTTCACGCCGAGCTTCTGGAACGCGGCGGCGTGACCCGGCAGCGTCATCTGCTGCGGCATCCACATCCCACCCGGATTGGCGTACGCGCGTCGCGCCTCGAGGTACGGATCGACGGCCGGCGGCGCCTCGGGCCCGGCGGGCGCACCCGAGACCGCCGGCTCGGGCGCAGCGCCCGTCGTGGGGCCGCGCGCGCCCTGTCCACCGCCGCACGCGACGACGACGAGGAGGCCGGGGATCATCGCATCGAGCTTCATGCCCCCGGCATAACACGCAACAGGTCGAACGCGGTCAGGATCCCGGCGAGCTGCCCGTCGCGGCCCACGAGCACGCGATGGACGCCCTCCGCGCGCATCACGCGCGCGACCTCGGCGGGCGAGGCCTCCGGTGACACCCAGATCGCGTCGGGCGTTGCCAGCTCGCGCGCCGTCAGCGCGCCGAGCCCTTCGGGGAGCGCGATCGCGCTCGGTGACTCGGGCGCCGGATCGCCGGGCGGCGCCGGGTCGATGTCGTCATCGAACGCCTGGTCGAGCGCGCCGAGCAGGTCCGCCGTCGAGACCACGCCCACGACCGTGCCCCGCTCGTCGACGACCGGCGCGCCGCCGATGCGCGCCACGACGAAGAGGTGCTGGATCTGCGGGAACGGCATCGCCGCCGGGATCGTGATCGGCTCGGGCTGCATCAGATCGCGCGCTAGCAGGGTCATGCGCACGGACGTAGCAGAGTCGCGCCCGAGAAGCACGGTGCGCCTTGACCGGTGACCGTTACCCCCGTATGCCAGGTTGATGAGTGAACCCTCGCCGTCCGGACGCCGCTCGCGATCGTGGCTCGGCTGGGGCGTGGTCGGGGTGCTGGCGATCGCGGTGGTGGGCTCGTTCGCGCTGTCGTCCGACGACGAGGTGGCCGGGGACCAGAAGCGCGGGCCGCGCGTCACGCCGGTGTCGGCGGCGCCGGTCACGCGCGGGCCGATCACCGAGCGCGGGCACTATCCCGGCGAGCTCGACGCCGACGCGGCCGACATCTCCTCGTTCTACACCGGGCGGCTGCTCGCAGTGAACGTGCGCGTTGGCTCGACGGTCGCGCGCGGCGACGTGATCGCGAAGCTCGACCCGGTCGACGCGCACGTTCACTGCGAGCAGCCGCCCGGTGTAGAACGAGGAGATGTCGGCCGCGTCGGCGTCGAGCTCGCCGGGATAGTGCCCGCGCTCGGTGATCGGCC
>JAIOII010001682.1 GCA_019912685.1 Kofleriaceae bacterium | reverse complement strand
CGCCGGCACCGTCCGCACGTTCGCGAGCGCGCGCTGGCGCCGGCAGTCGGCGTCGGCGCGCCGCCGGGTGACGGCGCCCTCGTACAGGTTGCCGAGGCTGTACTTCACGCCGAGGGTGAAGCGCAGGTCGTCGGACGTCGTGGTCGGGATCGCGGCGGCGGCCGGCTGCTCGACGTAGCCGAAGCTGGTGAACAGCTCCGGCGCGACGAGCGTGGCGCTCTCGGCCGCGGCGACGGCCTTCACGTGATCGCAGTAACCGTCCGCGCGCGCCGTGGCGGCGGTGGCGAGGACGGCGACGGCGGCGGCGGGGATGGCGGCGAGGTACCCGGCGGGGTTCATCGGTGAAGACGATACCTACAAGAGGAGCGGACGTCCGCCGACGAAGAGGACATCGTCCTCCGCGGCGCTCTTGTCCTTGAGGTCGACGACGATCATGCGGCCGCGCAGCACCTTCTCGCGGTGCGGGTGCTTGAACGAGACCTCGCCCTGCATGACCTCGACGATCTTGCCCACCTTGCGGCAGAACAGCATCTCGAGCGCGCAGCCGTAGAGCGGCGCGCCCGCCTTGACGTCGTCCATGTTCGAGTACGGCACGAACGCGACGTTGGCGTCGCCGTCGACCGCGCGCAGGTACGGCGACTGGCGGAGCCCCTCGACGACCTTGTCCTGCCGCTCGAGGCTCGACTTCAGCGCCTCGCGGTTCTCGATCGCCTTCTGGGTCTCGAGCCGCGACAGCTCGTACTCCTGCTTGATCTTGAGGACGTCGTAGCTGAGCGCCCCGGTGCCCCCCTTCTGGTCGAGGATCGCGTCGAGCGCCTGGGCCTCGGCCTCGAGGTCGGCGGCGCGGTTCTCGTACTCGGCCTGGCGCTCGGCGAGCGTCATGTTCGAGCTCGTGATCTGCGCGAGCTGGAACTTGCCCGACAGCATCTGGCCGCGATCGATGAGCCCGGCGGCGTACTCCTCCGCCATCTTGCGCTGCGACGCCGCGGCGTACGCCTGGTTCGAGCGGCGCACGCGGTCACGCGCGCTGGCGTAGCCGCTCGCGAGCTCGCGCACGCGGTTGAGCTGCGCCTTCCTGCCGGTGAGGTCGGCGCGGATCGCGGCGGCGAACTCGGCCTGGTAGGCCTGCTGCACGGCGATGTAGCGATCGGCGTGGTTGAGGTCGGCGATCACCTTGTCGCGGATGTTCTCCTGCTCGGTGAGCTGCGACTGGAGCGAGAGCACGCGCTCGTCGGTCGGTGCGACGCGCATCGGCTGCACCCAGCTGTCGGAGACGAAGTAGAACGCGCTGGTCGCGATGTAGCCGACCAGGACGATCACGATGAGCGTGAGGATGCCGAAGCCGAGCGCGCGGTACGCGTTGACGAGGAACTTGGCGGTCTCGGGCGAGACCGAGTCCTTGAGCGGGCGCGGCCCGAGGCCGAGCTGCTCGTAGACGGCCCATGGCGAATTGGAGTTCGCAGGCCCCGCTGCATGGTTGGTGTCCGCAGCTACATGACTTGCAGCGGGCGGGGGCGACGGCACCATCTCGGGCGGCGGCACCTTGTCGGTCGCCGGCTCGAACTCGGGCTCGGCCGACGCCGCGGCCGCGATGGCGAGCACCGCGGAGCTGCGGCGCGTCGAGATC
>JAIOII010001681.1 GCA_019912685.1 Kofleriaceae bacterium | reverse complement strand
CCGGTCCAGCTGCTCGTCCCCCTCGAGCTGCTCCAGCCAGTGACGCGTCTCCCGCATGCCCCATCATACGTTCGGGCCGGTCAGCGCCTCCCCGAAATCGCATGCGATGTTCGCGCGGGCGGTTACTTCGGCCCGTACTTGAACTTGACGTTGTTCCGGTTGTTGAACAGGTACGAGCTCGGATAGCTCGGGTTGCTCGCATACGAGCCGTCGCGCGCCGTCTGCTTCGCGATCGTCAGGACGAGGTTCCACTCCTGGAGACCGCTGAAGTACACCATCTTCGCGGAGTACGTCGCGGACTCGAGCGGGACCTTGACCGAGCGCCTGGTCTTCTCGAGCGTGTTGTACTCCGTGCCGGTGCCCTTCTTCGGCGTCAAGGTGAGCTGGTCACCGGCGAGCTTCCACGTGCCCGTCTCGAGGACCGTGAAGAACCAGGTCGAGTTCGAGGAACCGCCCCAGTTCTCCCGGAAGAACTGGTACGTGCCGTCGGGCTTGAAGACGTACTGGCTCGACACCGAGCCCGTCGAGACGCCATTGATGTAGTTCGAGGAACCATTCTGCCAGGTGCCCGCGATCGGTGGCGCGCCGGCGGGTTGTGCGGACTCGGCGGGCCGAGCGGCCGGCGCGGACGGGGCGGCCGGCGCCGCCGGTGGCTTCACGAGCGCGAGCGACTCGAGGAACGGACGGATCGGGCACTTCGCGAGCGAGGCCGCGCTGGTGGAGAGCAACATCACGCTCGAGACGGCGCCCTGTGGCTGGAGCACGTAGAACGCGGCCGGGTACGTGTTGTCGCCGTTCGCGATCGTCATGGTCCGCCCGGTGACCGGCATGCGATTGACGGTGGCGTTCACCGCCTTGCTCGCGTCGCGGACGGTGAAGGCCCGCTCGACGAGATCGCGCCACTCCTTGTTGACGTCATCGCCCCTCGGCGCGCGTGCCGCGTAGAGCCAGATCTGGCAGAAGGTCTTCGACTCGTCGTCGATCGTGGTGAGCTTGATGGCGGACTTGTCTTCCTGCTTCGTCGCACCTTCCGGCGGCGTGAACTTCCAGCCACCGAACTCGTCCGCGTGGGCCACCGAGGACAGGAGCAACATCGTCATCACCAGCCATGACCGCATCCGACCAGGCTTGCTCGAATCCCCGGCGACCACAAGTGAATCGAGCAACCGAGGTCGCGTCCGCGGTAGCATCGGCCGGAGCCCACGACATGCGATGGATCATCATCCTGCTCGGCATCCCGATGGGGTTTGGGCTGGTCGTCCTCGCGATCTACCTGCTGGTGACCGGCGAGGCCTCCACCATGCAGGGACTCGGGATGGCGGCCATGGGGGTGTTGCTCGCGGGTGCGGGCGTCAACGCGCTGTCCCCATCGATCCTCGCACGGATGTGGGAGTGGTACGCGATGCGGGGGTCGCGGAGCCCGTTCGACACGCCCGAGGTCGACGAGCTGGTCGGCCTGGTCGAGCGCGGCGACTTCGCCGCCGCCGAGAAGTTCCTCGAAAGGCACCGCGACGCGGCGTGGCACGACCGGGCCTACTTCGTGGAAGCGCTCGCCGCGCGATGCAAGCCGTCGGCCGGGGCTCGCTGGAGCGCCGCGCGCAACGGCGCGGTGGCGGACCTCGTGCGCGGTCGGCTGCTGATCGCCTCGGCGTGGGCGGCTCGCGGCAGCGGTCGCGCCGAGTCGGTGAGCGAGGCGGACTGGCAGATCTTCACGAGCGATCTCGAGCAGGCGCGGACCCACCTCGAGCGCGCCGCGGACACCGACGTCGCCGATCCGACCGCGCTGGCGTTCCTGATCAAGGTGGCGATCGGCGTCGATCCCGAGGCCGCGGAGGGATACTTCCACCGCGCCTGCGAGCGCGATCCGGGCCACCACCTCGCGCACGAGCTGATGCTGCTCGCGCTCTGCCAGAAGTGGCACGGCAGCCACGAGGCGATGTTCGAGCTCGCGCGCGACGCCGCCGACGCTGCGCCTGCGGGATCGAGCCTGCCGATGCTGCTCGTGACCGCGCACCTCGAGCACTGGCTCTACGCCGCGCACTTCGACGGGCAACCGGCGCTTGCCAGCGCGTTCCTCCTCGAGCATCGCGAGGAGGTCGCCCGCGCGTGCGCGGACTCGATCGATCACCGCGACCACCGCCCGGATCGCTTGACGCCGTGGCGCCTGAACGAGGCCGCGTGCTGGGCCTACCTGACGCAAGACCACGAGCGGCTCGCGCGCTGGTTGCGTCGCCTCGGCGACGTGCAGACGCGGGTGCCGTGGGCGTACGTCGCCCCGCGGGCGTTCCGCGCGGCGCGCCAGCTCGCGCGCTCCGCCTGACCGGCGCCTCGCCACGAACACTGCCGAAATCAAGTCCCGGGATTCCATCGTCGGGCGCATCGACAGCAACGCGTCGTTCCGAGTACGCTGGAGGGAGTGCGCGCAGTCGTCGTCGTCCTGTTCCTCCTCCTTCCTCTGACCGCGACCGCGCAGCCGCACAAGCCCTGGCCCGACGCCCTGTGCGACGGAGGCGAGCCCTGGGCGTGCGCCGAATCGGGGACCCGGCTGGCCAGGCAGGGCGCCGACGGCGACGCCATGCGACGCTTCTGGCGCGCATGCGCAGCCGACGATCCGGACGGCTGCGATCAGGTCGCGCAGATGCTGGAGGCCGGACGCGCCGGCGGCTTCGACGTCGCCGAGGCGCGCGCGCAAGCGAAGGCGGCGTGCGACAAGGGCCAGGCGAGAGCGTGTCTGGCGCTCGGCCACCTGCACACGCTCGGCGTCGGCCAGGCGGTCGACCACGAGGCCGCGCGCCGGCTCTACACCAGCGCCTGCTCGAAGGACGCATGGACCTGCACCGGGCTCGCCTGGCAGCTCGAGCTCGGGCTCGGGGTGACCAAGGACACGGCGCACGCGGCGAAGCTGTACCGGAAAGCGTGCGACGCGAAGAACCTTCGCGGAGGCTGTCGCAACATCGCGCGACTCGTCGCTCCGCGAGAGGCCGCGTCGGTGCGCGACCGGGCGTGCAAGGCCGGCGAGCCCGTCGCGTGTTACCAGCTCGGTCGCCACGACCGCGCGTGCAAGCTAGGCGTGAGCGCGTCCTGTCGCGAGCACGCGCGCGCCCTGATCGGCAAGGGCGACGTGGCCGGCGCGGAGGCGCCGTACGGGCTGGCCTGCGGCGTCGGCGATGCGGCGGCGTGCGGCGAGCTGGGCGTGCTGCGCATCAACGCGGGCGACGCGACCGCCGCGGCGAAACACTTCGAGACCGGATGCGCCGCGAAGGACGCGCCGTCGTGCCTCTACCTCGGACTCTTGCTGGTGCAGGGAAACGGCGTGAAGGCCGATCCGGCGAGGGCCATCGCCGCGTGGCGCGTGGCGTGCGACGCCGGCCTGCACGAAGCCTGCGGTCAGCTCGGCGTCGCGCTGGTGAAGGGCGTCGGCGGCACCGCCGACCCATCCGCCGGCTTCACCCTCGTCCAGCGCGCCTGCGACGGCGGGCTGGCCGCGAGCTGCGCCGACCTCGGCGTCCTCTACCACGACGGCACCGGGGTGAAGGCCGATCCAGCGAAGAGCCGCGCGTCGTTCGAGAAGGCGTGCGCCGGCGGACACGCCGACGCGTGCCGGGTGGCCAAGGCGCCCGCGGCCCAGGCGCCGGTGGCCAAGCCGAAGGCGAAAGCAGCGGCCTCCTTCGGGGACCCGACCGAGCTGATGAAGGAGGTCGCCGATCTCGAGGCGCGCTGCGAGCGCACGCGCGACGGATCGATGTGCCACCACGCGGCCATGCGCCTGCGCCGGACCGTCTGGCATCGCCAGCCAGACCGCGAGAAGGGCCTGTTCGCGAAGGGCTGCCAGCTCGGGCACGGCGACTCCTGCGCCGAGGCCGACGACGCGGCCACGCTGCAGCGAGGATGCGATCTCTCGTCGGGCACGGCCTGCGAGCGGCTCGCGCGACAGGTCGGCACGAGCGATCGTGCCAGGGCCGAGGCGCTCTACCTGCGCGCGTGCGACCTGGGTACGGCAAGCGGATGCGTGTTGGTAGCGGCGCGGGCCGAAGGCGCCGGGCGCCGCGACGACGCGCGTCGCTACTACGACCTCGGCTGCACGCGGAACGATCCGCTGGGATGCACCATGCTCGGCGATCTCCTCCGCAAGTCGGGGGATGCCACCGCGGCGCGCGAGGCCTACCGCAAGGGCTGCGACCTGAAGTACGCCGACGCCTGCGAGCGGCTCGGCAAGCTCGAGTGACACGAGCGAGTCGCTCGACGTGCTCGTTCTCGAGCGGCAGGTTCGTGCCCAGGGACGGAGTTGAACCGCCGACACGCGGATTTTCAGTCCGCTGCTCTACCAGCTGAGCTACCTGGGCGCTGGGAGGCGAAAGCTACAAGGCGACCGGGGGCTTGTCCACCGGGGCGGCGGCGTTTTCGGCGCGGAGGACGTCGGCCACGGTGCGGACCAGATCGGCGGCGGTGAACGGCTTTCTCAGGAGGCGGACCGAGGACGAGAGGACGCCCTGGGGGGCGAGGACGTCCTGATCGTAGCCGCTCATGTAGATGACGCGGGTGGAGGGGCGGTCGGCCCGGATCTCCTCGAACATGCGGCGGCCGTTCATGCCGGGCATGACGACGTCGGTGAGGACCAGGGCGATCTCGCCGGGGTGGAGGGCGGCGGTCCGGATCGCGTCCTCGGGGCCCGGCGCGTTGAGCACGCGGTACCCCTCGCGGTTGAGGAGGCGGACGACGAGGCCGCGCACGGCGGGCTCGTCCTCGACCACGAGGATCGTCTGGTTCGCGCGCGCGGCCGCGGCGGCCGTCGCCGACGAGATGACGCGGAGCTCGCCCGACTTCGTCGCCGACTGGCCGCCCCGCGGCAGCCGCAGCTCGAAGCGCGTCCCCTGCCCGACCATGCTCGCGACCGTGATCGTTCCGCCGTGCTGCTGGATGATGCCGTAGACGGTCGAGAGGCCGAGGCCGGTGCCGCGCGCCAGGCCCTTGGTCGTGAAGAACGGCTCGAAGATGTGGGGCACGGTCTCCGCGTCCATGCCGCAGCCGGTGTCCTCGACCACGATGCGCGCGGTGTCGCCGGCGTCGATCACCGCGATGCGGAGCGTGCCGCCGCCGGGCATCGCGTCGCGCGCGTTGATCGCGAGGTTGAGGAGCACCTGCTGGAGCTGCATCGCGTCGGCGCGGACGACGACGCCGGGGTCGAGCGCGAGATCGATCGTGATCGTCTCGGGCAGCGTGCGGCGGAGCAGCTTGACCGTGCGCCGCACCTCGTCCGCCGCGTCGAGGTCGCGCAGCTCGAGCACCTGCTTGCGCGAGAACGCGAGGAGCTGGGCGACGAGCGAGCGCGCGTCGAGCGCCGCCGTCACGATCGACTCGACGAGCTCGAGCTGCGACGGCTGCTCGCGCAGGTCCTCCTGCAGCATCTCGCCGCACATGAGGACCGGCGTGAGCAGGTTGTTGAGGTCGTGCGCGACGCCGCCGGCGAGGAGCCCGATCGCCTCCATCTTCTGGGCCTGGCGCAGGCTGTCCTCGAGCGTCAGCTGCACCTGCTCGACCTCGCGCCGGCGGAAGCCCTCGATCACGAGCGACACCTGATCGGCGACCGAGCCGGCGAACGCCTGCTCCTCGAGCGTCCACGACCGCACCTCGCCGACGTGCTCGTGGCACACGACGCCGACGACGCGGCCGCCGATGCGGCACGGCGCGTCGAGCACCGACGCGACGCCGTGGGCCGCGAAGTATGCCGCGCGCTCCGCCGTCAGCGAATCGCGCACGGCGTCCTCGGCGACGATCGCGCGGTCGCGGCGGAGCGCCTCGAAGTAGCGCGGGCACGCGGCGGCCTCGATGACCTCGCCGGGCACGACCATGCCCACGTCGCCGTCGACGCGCGTGAGGCAGCGCAAGGTCGCGCCGTCGTCGTCGAGGATCCACACGCCGACGCGCGCCACGTCGAGCGCGTGCGCGATGTCCGTGCAGCTCGCGGTCAGGATCGTCCCGATGTCGGTGCCCTCGACGAGCCGCCCGGCCATCCGCCGCAACGCCTGGTTCTGGCGGATGACGATCTGGCGGCGGCGCAGCTCGAGCTCGCGCGCGAGGACCTGCTCCGAGACGTCCGTGCACGCCGCGACCACGCAGCAGCCGCCCGGCTCGCGCCAGCCGCGCAGCTCGAGCCAGCGCTCGATGCCGTCGGGCGCGACGCGGAAGCGGACGTCGAT
>JAIOII010001680.1 GCA_019912685.1 Kofleriaceae bacterium | reverse complement strand
CGCCAGCACGCCCGCCAGCACGAGGAGCGCGAGCAGGGCGGCGCCGCGCGCGCTCTCGTCGTCGCCGGCGCTGCAGCAGCCGCCGCGCGAGCTGACCAGCCGCAGCTGGCCGACCTTCACGCGGTTGTTGCCGTCCTTCAGGCCCTCGGGCGCGGCGGTCACCGTCATGTTGCGCCAGTTGGGGTTCGAGCCGGTGAAGAAGCCGACCCAGATGTCGTAGGCCTGCGTCGGGAACGACGCGTTGCCCGCCTCCACCTGGAACGTGTCGATCACGTAGTCGCCGACCTTCCAGAAGTTGGTCGCGCAGCGGCCGCGGATCGGATCGTGGTCGCCGATGATGCGCGAGCCGCCGCCGTCGATGTGGACGAAGATCTTCCAGCCGCCGGTGACGGGCGCGAGCACCTTCCACACGAGCGTCATCGTGAACTTCTCGCCGCGCGCGACCTTCTTGGGCGCGCGCACGCCGACGAGCTGGATCTGGTTGTCCCACGTGCCCATCGGCTTCTCGCCGACGTTGGCGAGCCACGCCGGCGGCGTGCGCGTCATCGCCGTCGCGAGCGGGTTCCGGTCCTTCGCCTTGCCGAGCTGGTTCGACAGCAGCATGAAGCGCGCGTTGGTGTCGTCGAGGACGAAGTACCCGCCCTGCTCGCTGCGCTGGGCATGGATCGGGCAGAGCTCCGACGCCGGCACGAGCGCGAACACGCGCGTCGGCCGCGCCAGGTACTCGAGCAGCTGATCGCGGCCCGCGATCGTCTCGGTCTTGCCGCCGGCGTAGTAGCGCGGCGCGTTGCCCATCGAGCCCATGATCGCGAGCGGCTCGCCGGCCTTGCGCGTGTCGCGATAGACCTGGAACACCTGCTTCGACGACAGGTTCTCGGACAGGCCGCGGTGCCACGCGTGCGTCCAGAACAGGCCGGTGAGCGCGGTGACCGCGAGGCCGACGATGACGCCCCAGCGCGCGACCTTCGCCAGCGGCGAGCGCGGGTCGGGGCGCCACAGCCACGCGGCGAAGGCGAGCGGGAGCGCGACGCCGAGGCCGAGGACCCAGATCCACGCCTTCATCGGCGCGCCGAGGAAGCGCGCGTTCTGCGGGTACTTGATCTGATCGTTGCCGACGAGCAAGGACGTCAGGCGCTCGGGGAACGCCGACAGGTCCTTGGCCATCACGATCACGCCGGCCACGAGCACGAGCCCGATCAGCACCCACGACGTCAGCGCCCAGCCCGTGCGGTCGGCGTCGTCGCGCGCGAGCTCGTCGCGTCGCTCGAGCACCGCGTCGAGCCACAGGCCGACGCCGACGGCGCACGCCGGGAAGCCCGGGTAGAGCGCGAAGCCGACCTTGCGCTGGAACACGGCGGCGCACAGCCACGCGGCCGCCGCCCACCCGAGCACGACCGCGCCCGCGAAGCGCCGGCGCTCGCCGCACGCGCCGATCGCCAGCGCGCCGAGCGCGACCGGCACGAGCACGGCCCACGGGAACATGCCGAACCCGATCTGCTCGAACAGGCTGTCGTAGGTCGAGCGCAGGTCGTCGTCGTTGCGCCAGGTGCCGCCGAGCAGGCTCGCGTAGCAGTCGCTGGTGAGGATGCTCTTGCCGAACACCTGGCGCGTCCCGACGGTCAGCGGGCCGAGGTCGAAGATCTGGTGGACGAGCCAGGCGCCGAGGCCGACCGCCGTCACCCCCGCGACGAGCGCGACCGCCCCCGGCGCGACGTCGGGC
>JAIOII010001679.1 GCA_019912685.1 Kofleriaceae bacterium | reverse complement strand
GCGCACGACGACGAGGTGGCCGGGCGACAGCTGGGTCCACGTGATCGACGGGGGCGTCGGTGCGGGCTCGGCCGGGTCGGCGGCGTCGGCCGGCGCCGCGGGCTCGATGACCTGGAGCGGCACCGACGAGATGATCACGCCCTTGCGGCTCTTGGTGCCGCGCGCGCCGAAGTCGACGACGAGGTCCTCGTCGCCGATCACGCAGCGGTCGTACGGCGGCGACAGCTGGCCGATCCAGATGGCCGAGTCCTGATCGCGATCGGCGTAGACGACGAGGTCGCGGCCGTCGGTGAGCGCGATCGTGAGCCCGCCGTCGTCGTCGAGCACGTCGAGCCACTCGCGCACCTGGGCGAGGTCGCACTCGGCGAGGCTCTTCCAGCCGCGCTCGGCGAAGCGCGACATGAGGATGCAGAACAGCTGCTCGGTGTCGGTCGAGCCGACCGGCTCGAAGATGCCGCGATCGGCCTTGTCGTCGGGGCGCGCCGACAGGCTGCCCGAGTGGCCGAACATCCAGTCGCGGCGGCCCCAGCTGCGCACGAACGGCTGCGTGTTGGCGTCGGTGATCGCGCCCCAGCGCGCGCTGCGGATGTGGAGGACGAAGAGCGACGACTCGAGGTGCTCCCACGCCCGCGCGAGCTGGCCGCGGATCGAGCCCTGCGGCGGCGCCGGCTCCTTGAGCACCGTCGCCGACGGCTCGCCGCCCGGGTAGTAGCCGAGCCCCCAGCCGTCGGGCAGCGTTCGCCCCGCGTCGAGGCACTTCAGATCGAACGACGGCGCCAGCTCGCCCTCGAAGGACATCGCGAGGAGGTTCGGCACGGAGGCACTCTACTACGGAAGCGTCGACCGAGCCGCCGCGGCGCCTCAGGCGTGCCCGAGGAGCTCCTTGCCGAGCGAGTCGCAGATCGCGTGGGTCTCGTCGACGACCGTGGTGAGGAGCTCGTGGACGTCCTCGCCGTCGTGCAGCTCGCGGCGCTGGGCGCGGACCAGCTCGTCGAGGATGCGCAGCCGCTCGAGCGACTGACCGCCGGGGAGCTCGGTCGCCCCCGGCGGGCGGATCGCGCACAGGCGCTCGTACGCGGAGTGCACGCAGTACGCCACCGAGCGCGGGAAGCGGTCCTCGCCGATGAGGAAGCGGACGACGGCGTCGGAGCCGACGCGGCCCTGATGGCGCTTCATGAACGGCTCGTAGCCGGAGAGCGAGCGCAGGAGCGACAGCCAGAGCGACGTGGCGACGACCTCGTGGCGACGGCCGCCGGTCGTGATCGCGTGGTGGTGGACGTCGAGGATGCGGGCGGTCTGGCTGACGCGCTCGAGCATGACGCCGAGCCAGATGAAGTCGAGCGCGTCGTCGTGCAGCATGGTCGAGCGCAGCTGGCCGAGCACGAGCTGCGTGCTGCCGCGGATGCGGCGATAGAAGTCGAAGCGGCGGTCGGCGAAGTCGGCGCGGGCCTGCTCGCTGCCGAGGTAGAGGTGGAGCTCGTTCGCGCTCTCCCACGCCTCGAGCGAGACGACCTCGCGGATCGAGCGCGCGTTCCAGCGCGCCGCCCCGATCGAGCAGCGGATCGAGGCGCCGGTGTCGTCGTCCCAGGTGAGCGTCTGCTCGACGCGCTCGCCGTCGGCGAAGGCGTCGTCATCGTCGCCCCAGCGGGTGCGGAACGCGGCCTCCTCACCGGCCACGACGAGGACCGGGCGCCAGCAGGCGGCCGGCTCGAGCTCGGCGTCGAGGGCGAGGTTGTGCGTGGTCGCGAGCAGGCGCGCGGTCGACTCGGCGCGCTCGACGTAGCGCCCGAACCAGAAGCAGTGATCGGCGACGCGCGAGATCATGGTTCTTGGTACGCTCCCGACATGAAGCGATCGCGGCTGATCCTCGTGATCGTCATCGCGCTCCTGAGCCTGACCGCGACGTCGATCGTGCTCGGCAAGCTGATCAGCGGCTGGGGCGAGCAGGCCGACGACGACCCGTGGAAGAAGAAGTGAGCCGTCTCGGGCGTCACGGGCCGTCTCCCTTCAGCACCCAGGTGTCCTTGCTGCCGCCGCCCTGGCTCGAGTTGACGACGTAGCTGCCGTCGACGAGCGCGACGCGGGTGAGCCCGCCGGGCAGGACCCACGGCCCCTCGCGGCTGGTGAGGATGTAGGGCCGCAGGTCGACGCGCCGGGGCGCGACCGTCTTCCGGTCGCCGACCCACGTCGGGCAGGTCGACAGCTCGATGCGGTGCTGCGCGATGTAGCGGCGCGGCGTCGCCTCGATGCGGCGGCGGAACTCGTCGAGCTCGGCCCGGCTCGCCTGCGGGCCCATGAGCATGCCGTAGCCGCCGGCCTCGTCGACGGCCTTCACCACGAGCTGGTCGAGGTGGTCGAGCACGTAGCGGCGATCGTCGTCGCGCGCGCACACGAACGTCGGCACCTGCTGCAGCACCGGCTCCTCGCCCAGGTAGAAGCGGATCATGTCGTGGACGAACGGGTAGACCGCCTTGTCGTCGGCGACGCCGTTGCCGGGCGCGTTGGCGAGCGCGACGTTGCCGGCGGCGTACGCCTTCATGAGCCCGCGCACGCCGAGCACGCTGTCGGCGCGGAACGCGTCGGGATCGAGGAAGTCCTCGTCGGTGCGGCGATAGATGACGTGGACGCGGCGCGGGCCGCGCGTCGTGCGCACGTAGACGACGTCGCCATCGACGAAGAGGTCGGGCGCCTGCACCAGCTCGAGGCCCATCGTGCGCGCGAGGAAGCTGTGCTCGAAGTAGGCCGAGTTGTACGGGCCAGGCGTGAGGACGACCGCGGTCGTGTCGTCGCCGGACACCGGCGACACCGAGCGCAACGTCTCGGCGAGCCGCGTCGGGTAGTGGTCGACGCGGTGCACGCGCGCGAGGTCGAAGGCGCGCGGGAAGATGCGCTTCGAGATGACGCGGTTCTCGACGACGTACGACACCCCCGACGGCGTGCGCAGGTTGTCCTCGAGCACGCGCCACGTGCCCTCGGGATCGCGGATGAGGTCGACGCCGGCGATGTGGATGCGGACGCCGCCGGGCGGCTTCACGCCGCGCAGCATCGGGCGGTACGTGCTCGAGCCGAGCACCATCTCCGGCGGGATGAGGCCCGACGCGAGGATGCGCTGGCCGTCGTAGATGTCGTCGAGGAACGCGCCGAGCGCCCGCAGGCGCTGGCCGAGGCCGCGCTCGAGGTGCGCGAAGTCGGCGGCCGAGACCAGGCGCGGCATGACGCAGAACGGGAAGATCTTCTCGGTGCCGCGGTTGTCGGAGTAGACCGAGAAGGTGACGCCCTGGTTGAGCAGGGCCAGCTCGGCGAGCTGCTGGTGACGCGCGAGCTCGTCGGCGCTCATGCGGCCGAGCTGCTCGAGCACGCGGCGGAACGCGGGGCGCGCGCCTTCGGTCGCGAGGATCTCGTCGAACGTGCCGGCGAGCGGGCGGTAGTCGGCGAACAACGTCACGGGGTCTTGTCTCCTCCGGCCAGCGCGCGCAGCGCGCGTACGTCGAGCGTCCAGGTCGTGAGCTGCTGCGGCGCGGCGTCGGCGTCCGGCGACGGCTCGACCGGCGTGACGACGAGCCGCTCGAGATCACGGTGGAGCACGCCGAGTCC
>JAIOII010001678.1 GCA_019912685.1 Kofleriaceae bacterium | reverse complement strand
ACCACGATCCGCTGCGGCAGCTCGCGGCGGACGTCGGCGGCGGCGACCCAGGGCAGGGCCAGGAGCGCGCGCTCGGCGGCGCCGGTCTTCGCCTCGAAGATGTTGTCGCCGCGCTTGATGGGCAGGACCGCGCGCACCTCGTCGGGCGTGAGCACGGTGGAGCCGCGGACCTCGACCTCGGAGACCGCGAAGCGCGTGGACGTGGTCAGGAAGCGGTGGCCGAAGGCGAGGCCGCTCGCGATGAGGGAGAGGGCGGCGATCGTGACCAGCGCGGGCGCCGAGCGGCGCAGCGCGCGGCCGCAGGCGTCGACCGCCTCGCGCGGGCGGGGGAGGCGCGCCACGAGCGGGCTCGTCCGCTTGCGGTTCGGACGCAGCACGAGCCTCGACTCGCGCGGGATGCGCGGAGGCTCGACGGCGCGGCGCTGCGCCGCGCCCCTCGACGACCGGGATCGGTCCATGGTCTGCGAAATAGGCACGCCGCGATCACGCGGGCAATTTTTCGGCCGCGACGACGCGCACTTTGATGCGGATCCGGATCTCGTCCGGATCTCGACGTGCACGGGCGTTCAGTGCGCGCGCGTGCACGCACGGCAGACGCCGGCTCAGGCCCGCTCAGTCCTCGTCGTCGCCGGGGTAGATCGTGATCACGGGCGAGTCGTCCTCGTCGCGCGACGGCGCCGGCGCGCGCCGGGGCGCCTTGGCCTTGGCCTTGGACTTGCGCTTGGTCGGCTTCGCGGCCTTGCGCTTGGTCGGCTTCTTCTTCGCCTTGGCCGCGGCCGCCGGCTTCTTCTTGTCCGGTTTCCACAGCTGCGCCTCCGCCGGCGCTGCCGGGGCGACCACCAGCCCCATCGCGATGGCGAGGGCCACGGGGAGCCGCAGGAACCGGGCAAGGAGCACGGGCAAATCGTGCCACAGCGGCGGCGCCGGTGCACCGATGATCGCCACGGCGCCGTGGGGTAGATTCGGGCCGGTGCCCTCCTCCACCGAGACCGCGATCCCCGCGAGAGATGCGGAGATCGGGGCGGTCATCGACGACCGTTACCGCCTGATCGAACGCATCGGTCTGGGCGGCATGGGGGCGGTCTACAAGGCCGAGCACGTGGGCATGGGGCGCGTGGTCGCGGTGAAGCTCCTGCGCCCGGAGATGGGCGGCCGGCAGGACGCGATCGACCGCTTCACGCGCGAGGCGCAGGCGTCCGCGCGGGTCTCCCACAAGAACGTGTGCGCGGTCTCGGACTTCGGCGTGCGCGACGACGGCGCGCTCTACCTGGTCATGGAGTACCTGCGCGGCGAGACGCTGCGCGAGCGGCTCGACAAGGTCGGGCGGCTGCCCTGGTCGAACGCGGTGACCATCGCGCGCCACGTCGCGCGCGGGCTCGCGCACGCGCACGCGCAGGGCGTCATCCACCGCGACGTGAAGCCGGAGAACGTCTTCCTCGTGCAGGACGACGACGACGACGACTTCGCGAAGCTGCTCGACTTCGGCATCGCGCGCTCGCTCGAGAACGACGACGCGCGCGTCACGCAGGCCGGCTTCGTCGTCGGCACGCCCGCGTACCTGTCGCCGGAGCAGGCGCTGGGCGGCACGATCGACCACCGCTGCGACATCTACTCGCTGTGCATCGTGCTCTACGAGATGATCTGCGGGCGCACGCCGTTCGGGGATCGCCCGCCGGTGGCGATGCTGACGGCGCACGCCGTCGTCGACGTGCCGCCGTTCGCCGAGGTCGCGCCCGACGTCGAGGTCCCGCCCGACGTCGAGGCGATCGTGCGTCGCGGGCTCGCCAAGGAGAAGGACGAGCGGCACGCGAGCGCGGACGAGCTGACGCTGGCGCTCGACGCGGTGCGCGGCGTGACCCCGCGGCTGTCGACGGGCGGCATCCCGGCGCAGCGGCCGTCGACAGCCGCGGGGTCACGC
>JAIOII010001677.1 GCA_019912685.1 Kofleriaceae bacterium | reverse complement strand
ATCCACGGCAGCGCGGCCAGCGGCGTCGGGCTCGCCGCGTGCGCGTGGGCGAGCGCCGCGACCCAGGCGCCACGCTCGCCGTCGTTCTCGATCGCGGCCTCGGAGCGCTGGAGCAGCGGCAACGCCCGCTCGTGGTCGCCCAGCATCCCGCGCGAGAGGCCGAGGTAGAGCTCGCCGCGTGTGCGGAGCCCCGCCTCGAGCGGCTCGAGGGCGAGCAGCTTCTCGAGGCTCGCCACCGCCGCGGTCGGATCACCCGCCTGCTGCGACGCCACGCCCGCGAACAGGAGCGCGAACGGCTCGATCGGATCGCCGGCGTACTCGGTGGCGATGGCGCGGAACTCGTCGGCCTGGTTGCCGTCGCGCAGGAACCGCGCGCGGGCCTCGAGGAAGCGCTCGCGCGCCTGCACGTCGCCGTTCGTCGGCACCGAGGGCACCAGCGTGTGGCGCTTCTTCGGACACCCCGCCACGAGTGCGATCAAGCACAGGAGCGAGACGATGCGAAACCACATGGGCGGACCATACAACGCGCACGCGGCCCCTGCTCTTCCCGGCCCCGCGGAAGTCACGAGCGCGCTTCGGGTGTAAGGTGCGCTCGCCATGGCTTCCCCCCGCGCCGATCGCCTCGTCTCGCTCGTCGAGGCCGCCATCACCCGCCTCGACGAGGGCGACATCGAGGGCGCCGAGCAGAAGATCGCGCAGGCCGCGCGCATCGATCCCCGGCACCCGGACGTGCTCAGCCTGCAGGCGTCGCTCGCCGCCCTCGACGGCGAGCTCGAGCGTGCGCTCGAGCTGGTGGCCAAGGCGGTCGAGCGCGCGCCCGAGGACGTCGGCGTCCTCATCAACGCGGCCGATCTCGCGCTCCTCGCCGACCCCGAGGTCGCGCTCGGCTACGCGCAGCGGGCGGCCGAGCTCGTCGAGGAGGAGGACGAGCTCATCGCGGCGGTCCTCATCATGGCCGAGGCGCACCTCGCGCTCGAGAACCCGGCGGCGGCGCGCGAGGCGCTGTCCGAGCTGTCGAGCGCCGTCATCGACGACGCCACGACGATCCTCGACGTCGCGCACGCGTACCTCGCCGCCGAGGATCCGACGACGGCCGAGCTCTGGCTGCGCCGCCTGACCTCGGCTCAGCCGTCGAGCGGAAACGGCGAGGACAGCGAGGACGAGTCGGTCGCCGCCGACGCCTGGCACGCGATCGGCCAGTGCCGCGAGGCCAAGGGCGATCGCGACGGCATGATCCACGCGTGGCTCGAGACGCGCCGCCTCGACGCCGCGTTACCGCCGCCCGCGCTCTCCATCTCCGACGACGAGCTCGAGGAGATCGCGACCGCGGCGCTCGAGGAGCTGCCGGCGGAGGTGCACACGCACCTGGCGAACGTGCCGATCCTCGTCGACGACCTGCCCGCCGAGCACCTCGTCCAGGACGGCTGGGACCCGCGGCTCCTCGGGATCTTCGAGGGGACGCCGCTGCCCGAGCAGAGCGCCGTCGGCGGCGCGCCGAGCGTGACGACGATCCACCTGTTCAAGACCAACCTCGAGCGCTTCGTCGGCGACGATCGCGAGGCGCTGGCCGAGGAGATCCGCGTCACGATCTTGCACGAGACCGCGCACTACTTCGGCCTCGACGACGACGACCTCGCCAAGCTCGGCCTCGACTGATTCCCGGATGGGGAGCTGGGGGGACCTGTTCCGGGCCCCCAGCGATCATAGCGGGACGCAGTCGAACGGCGGCGGCAGCGGCAGCGGATCGCCCGCGATGCACATCAGCCCGCCGAAGCAGCACATGCCGCTGCCGCACTCCGCGTGCGTCGTGCAGGCACCGCCGGTGCCGCCGTCGAGCCCGATGCTCGCGTCGGGGAAGCCGACCGGGGCGTCGACCATCGTGCTCACCGGCGCGTCGATCAGGCTGCCATCGACCGACGAGAACGGGGCGTCGATCGTCGCCCGCGCGTCGACGCGCGGTGGATCGTCGTCACCGTTGCCCTCGAAGCCGGACGCGCATCCGGACAGCAGCAGGGCCGCCGTGAACGGAAGCAACACAAGCAAGAACGCGCGCATGCAGGGACGTGCCATGGCCTCTCCTCGCCGGGCTCCCTTCCGGCGACGCCATCCTACATGACCAAAGTTCTCGCTCAAGGCCAAACATGGGTGCGCCCGGTACATCGAGTGACAGGCCCCGCGACCCCGGTCCGCACCCGGAAAGCCTCGGGATCTCGCCGATCAACGCGTCACGAGGTCGGCCATCGTCACCAGCTCGTAGCCGGCGCCCCGGAGGCCGTCGACGATCCGGGGCAGCGCCGCGAGGGTCGTCTCCTGCCCCTCGTGGAAGAGCAGGACGTCTCCCGGGCGGCACCGGCCCGGCGCGCAGCGCTCGACGAGCGTCTCGGCTGACGCGCCGTCGTAATCGCGGCTGTCGAACGACCACATCGCCACCGTGTAGCCGCGCGCGAGCATCGTCGCGCCGTCGATCGGCCCGAGCGACCCGTGCGGCGGGCGGACCCAGCGGCCGTGCGGCACCGGCCCGAGCGCGCGCTCGGTGCGCACGAGCTGGTCGTGGAGCTGGTGGGGGAAGAGGCGCGTGAAGCGCTTGTGGTAATAGCCGTGCCCCGCGACCTGGTGGCCACCGCGCAGGTAGTCGGCGACGACCGCCGGCCGCCGCTCGACGTAGTAGCCCATCACGAAGAACGTCGCGGGCGCGCCCAGCGCGGCGAGGCAGGCGAGGTAGCGCTCGGTCAACGCATGCGGACCGTCGTCGAACGTGAGCGCGACGCGGCGGACGTCGTCGGGGCCGCGCCACACGATGCGGCCGCGCGACGCGCGCTGCGCGCCCGCGCGCACCAGCTGCTTCACGCGCTCGTTCATCGCCGGAGGGCTCCCCGGGCGAGGCGCACCAGCTCGCGCGCACCGTCACCCACGAGGACGAACGCCGCCGCGACGTAGACCGCGCCGCCGGCGGCGATCTGCGCGACGAGCGACACCGCCGGGTGCACGTCGAGCCGGGCGAGCCCGAGCTCGATGGCGACGACCGCGCCGAACATCGGGACACACGCGAGGAGCGGCCGCAGGACGCCGGCGAGGTACGACGCGACCGGTAGCCCGGTCACGCGGCCCGTGACGACGATCGTCGCGATCGCGTGCACGGCGTGGCCGACCGCCGCCCCGACGCAGGCCCACGTCGGATCGCCCAGCCAGCCGAAGACGCCGACGAGCGGCAAGACCAGGAGCGCGCGCGTGAAGCTCGCGTACATGACGAGCCGGGTCTGTTGCACCGCCTGGAGGTAGGCGACCGCCGACCACGTCATCGGACGGAAGAGCGTCATGATCGAGAGGACCGCGAGCATGGGCGCGATGCCCGACCAGCGCTCGTCGAAGAGCGCGTCGACGAGGGTCGGCGACACCGCGCCGAGGCCGACGCCCAGGGGCGAGACGATGAGGGCCATGAGCGCGGCCGCCTTCACGACGGCGCGTCGGCGCTCGGCCTCCTCCATCTTCGCGAACGACGGCATGAGCACCTCGCCGATGTGCTCGGCGACGTGGCTCACCGGCGTCTCGGCGAGGCTGTACGACAGGTTGTAGCGGCCCATCACCGCCGGGCCGAACAGCTTCGACATGATGAAGTTGTCCCAGCGCGTCGCCGCGCGATCGGCGACCGCGCCGATCATGATCGGCAGACCGTAGCCGAAGAGGCCGCGCACCACGTCGGCGCGCAGCGGCGAGGGGACGAGCCAGTCGGCGCGTGGCACCACGGCGAAGTAGAGCCCGGCGTTGAACACCGCGCGGACCAGCACGGCGATCACGATCGCGTCCTCGGCGAAGCCGGGCGCGAGCGCGAGCGCGACGGCGACGTAGACGAGCTCGCCCGAGCCGTTGATCGTCGCGAGCGCGCGGAAGCGCAGGTCGCGCATGAGCAGCCGCTCGGGCACGTAGCGCGCGCGATCGATCACGTGCGCGATCGCGTAGTAGAGGACGAAGTCGTCCATCTCGGGCGTCTCGAGGAGCCGGCCGATCGGCCCGCGGAAGACCACGAGCACGACCATCGCGACGACGCCGATCGCCGTGTGCAGCACCGCGGCCTGGAACGCGACGTCGGGCGTCGACTTCTTGGCGATGAGGTACTGCCCGAACGCGAAGCTGGTGAAGACGGCGACCGTCACCGTGCTGATCGACGCGGCGAGCACCGCGCCGTACGCCTCGGGCGCGACGAAGCGCGTGAGGACGAGCGTCGAGATCAGCGTGAGCAGCCGCGAGCTGATCCCGAACAGCATGTTCCACGCCACCCCGTGGGCGGCTGCGCGAGCGACGCTCACGTCAACGACGCCGTTCGCACCAGTCGAGCACCGTGCGCGTCAGCGCCGCCTGCGCGTCGAGCTCGGTGAACATGTGGTTGGCGTCGGGGAAGTACGCCCGATCGATCTTGCCGCGCAGCTCGGGGAAGAGCTCGAAGACCTGATCGGCGTGGTTGTAGCGGACCCCGAGCGCGCCCGAGTAGACGGCGAGCACGGCGACCTCGCGCGCGACGAGCGCGGCGAGCTGCGCGCGGAACACGGCGGGCGGCGGCACCTCGCGACCACCGACGACCTCCGGCGCGGCGTCGCCGCC